>JBAXDX010000103.1:0-9078 GCA_037140715.1 Ignavibacteria bacterium | reverse complement strand
TTGTTTCTTTTATCCAAATTTACTCTGCTTTTCTCTTTTTACCCACTATAAACAATATACACCCAGATTTTGGGGAAAATGAGTATGATTATAATTAAGAAAATTATAGACCATCCATTTTGGCTGTTATAACATATTCCCGCCCCGGCTTGTTGTTCTAACAACTAAGAGGACAATTTGTCGTACACCCAAAGACAGACATGCAAAGGCAGAAATAAAAAAGGCTTACTCTTTTCTCAAAAGTAAGCCTTATAATTAAAAGTTCTGTGCTTAGCGTTATTATTTTTTCCTCTGTCCTGTTGCCGGAGCAGGAAGTGCAGGAGAAGTAGGAATATTCTGTCTTGACTTCTGAATTATGCTTTCTCTTCCACCTGATTTAATCTGACCCGGCAGGAAAAACAGATTAATTAAGAGTATAACCACGACCAGAATACCAGCCAGCCACCAGCTTGCCTTACTTAGAAAGTCCGCAGTTCTTCTTGTGCCAAACATAGTTCCTATGCCACCACCTCCGAAAGTACCGGCAAGTCCGCCGCCTTTACTTGACTGAAGCAACACCGATATTATTAAAAATACAGCTATTACTGAAGCACCCGTTACTAATAATGTGTACATATTTATGAATTCTCCGTCTAAAATTTGTAGCGGGGGAGGGATTCGAACCCCCGACACATGGATTATGATTCCATTGCTCTAACCTACTGAGCTACCCCGCCAACAATAATATTTTCAGGTTGCTAATATAAAAAGGGACGGCTATAAATCCAAGCTTTAAATTCGTTTTTATTTCGTGTGCTTTTTATTGGGAAACTGGAGCTGACCCCGCTCATGCCATGATGCTATTTGTAGTTTAGTGGCAAACATTATATTCTGAACCGCTTACGTAATAAATATATAAATATCGGCGCACCTATAAAAGCTGTTACAGCTCCTACCGGAATTTCAGCCGGCGATATTACTGTGCGGGCCAGTGTATCTGCCAGCATCAGGTAAGTTGCTCCAAGAAAAAATGAGGCAGGAATTACAATTCTGTTATCGACTCCGAATATAAGCCGGCAAATATGGGGTATCAACAGTCCTACAAAACCAATAATTCCGCTTACTGAAACCAACGTTCCTATTAAAAGGCTGGTAAATAGATATGTCAGATTATTTAGTATTGATGTATTTACGCCTAAATGTTTTGCCGTTTCAGAACCCAGCGCAAGCACATTATACTTCTGTGCATTCAAAGCAAGTAAAAATGAAATAATAACCGAAACCGGAAAAGCAATATAAGCCGACTTTGGATCAGCAAGCGACAGGTGGCCCATCATCCAGAAAACTGCGGTGCGGAGGGTTTCATTAAGAAGAGTTGTCATCATTAAGATAGCGGCAGAGAAAAAAGCTCCAACCATTACACCCGAAAGTAAAAGTATATTTGGTTCGAGCTCTCCGAATCTTTTGCCAAAGAGAAAAACAAGGAATATTACTCCGATTGCGCCGGTAAATGAAAATATCTGAGTAATTAAAAATCCCCCGCCAATAAGAAATGACAAGACAGCACCAAAGGCCGCACCGCTTGAAATACCAAGAATATATGGTTCGGCAAGCGGGTTAATAAGAATTGCCTGAAATACTGCGCCGGAAACCGACAGCCCGCCGCCAACTGCAACTGCAAGAAGTACACGCGGAAGCCGGACTTCATAGATCACCTGACGAACAAGCCCGGTCATCACAGACGGATTTATTACAAGAGTTAATAAATCCATGAGTGAAACTGAAACTGATCCTAAAAGCAGACTACAAAGCGCAACGACAAGTGTCAGAACTACAAGCGATGTTATTTTCAGGTAATAATGGCTCAACTTTCTTCGCGCATCTGAATCCAGAGATAATCTATCAACTCTTCAAGCCCTTCCTTTGAAGCAGATGAAAAGACAAATAACGGACTGTCATATTTTCTAAGCTTAATTTTTCTGATCTTTTTAAGAGCCTTTTCATCGAGAAGATCCGCCTTTGAAAATGCCACAATTCTTTTTTTATTCATCAGCTCAGGACTGTAGCTTTCAAGTTCATTTACAAGAGTTTTATAATCTTTCTGATAATCTTCTGAACTGACATCTATAAGAAATAGTAATATTCTTGTGCGTTCAATATGGCGGAGAAACTGAAGTCCAAGCCCCTTGCCGGTATGTGCTCCTTCAATGATGCCGGGAATATCCGCAACTACAAAACTCTGATAATTTTTATAGCGCACAATACCAAGATTAGGCTCAAGCGTGGTGAACGGATAATCTGCAATCTTCGGTCTGGCAGCTGAAATTACAGAAATAAGAGTTGATTTGCCCGCATTCGGGAAACCTACAAGACCAACATCAGCAATAAGCTTTAGCTCAAGGATTACATTCCTCTGCTCACCCGGCCGGCCTGGTTCCGCATAGCGCGGAGTCTGCTGGGTAGGAGTAGCAAAGTTACTATTTCCCCTGCCACCAATACCACCACGCGCAATCACAAATCTTTTACCATCGCTATCAAGGTCAATAATTATTTTTTCAGTTTCAACATCTTTAACAATAGTCCCCACCGGGACTTTAATCAATACATCCTCACCGTCTTTGCCATCCTTAAGCGAATTACCGCCTTTATCGCCATTTTCAGCCAGATATTTTTTTTTATATCTGAAATCAAGAAGCGTTTGCAGATTATGGTGAGCTTCAAGTACCACATCGCCTCCTTTACCACCGTTGCCACCCGCAGGACCGCCCTTGGGAACATACTTTTCTCTCCTGAAAGCAACTGCCCCGGCTCCGCCATGACCGGCAGCTATCTCTATTTCCGCATAATCAATAAACATTTGTATTAAGCCTGGTTAAAATATTTTGTAATAATTTTCTGAATTACCCTGGCTTCTTTGGAAGTCGGGTCAATATCATTTTCAACAAAAAGTGAATACACAATTTTTCTTGCAGCCGCAAGATCCTCACTCTCGGAAATATCTGCAAATGTACTTATAAAAACTTCACCGCTGTTATTAAATATATTCTTAACAATCCTGTTCCTTTCCCTGTTCGAAAAAAAATTTGTTATTTCTTTTCTTTTCGGCCTCTTTTTCATGCCACCGTCCGGCTTTTCATCTTCTTTGTTAAAATAAACCGGTGCTGTTAAATTCTCCTGAACAGACTGCTCATCAACTGCTACTAATGGCTGAACTTCAGCATTTCCTTTGATAACTGTTACATCCGCTCCGGCATTTTCTTCTGGAATGACTGCCTCAGCTATGTCAGTTGAAATATTGACTGACTGCTGCTCAGGCTGATCCTGCTTTTCAATTAACTCACTACCGGAAAGAATAAAGCCAGGACTGTCTTCTGTAGTTGTTTCATTCTCAATTTCTTCACTTGATTCATTTGCCATAGCAATTATGGAAATATCTAAAAGAACAGGGGGAATTTCTTCGATACTGCCGGAAGTAATTTCGTCCCTGTTTTGCATAATATCAGAAACAACAGATGTCCCTTCGGCAATTACAGGAATGATATCCGCCTCGATACTGTTAACTTCGTCTTTAAGAGGCTCATCTTTTTTAACTGTATCTTCCTGTTGCAAATCCCTGACAACAGGGCTTTCCTTTTTTACTACAACAGGAGAATATATAATCTTCTTAAGGTCTGAGATAAGATATACTGACTTTACCTCTCCGCCCAATGCCGTATTGAGCTTTTCAAAATATTCATCAAGCTTTTTTTCCCTGATAAATAGTTCAAACATCAGAAAAGGTATTTTTCCCTTATTTACTCCGCCGATATTTGTAAACTCACCCATTGTGCTTAAAACATTATTAATGATACTCTCGGATGGCGACAAATAAATTTCCCGATCAATTTTTTCAAGTATAACTTCAAAATCGCTTTTCCTCACCGGGAAAGAATTCTTCCTTGCAAGATATCCGGTTATGATATCCTTCAGATAATCATAATAATAAAGATATTCGAGCACCTGGACTACTTCCGAGGTTCTGAGAACCTCTTCCTTTGCAAATAAAAGCTTGAGAAGCGCCCAGTCAGGCTGAGCTATATAATTAATCGTAAAAGAAATAGCATGAAGCGTAAGGTTACTGATATAGTCAAACGAAAACTTCTTTGTGTGTTTTATCTCGCTCGCGATTGATTCAAACAGCCTGTTTATCTCTTCGCCGGAATAATTAAAGTTTGAGTTAGCCAGGAGCTTCTGCCTGTCCTCATAAATAAGATAGTCTATCTCAGCCGAGATATACTTAATAATCGCCGGATGAAGGTACGATGTTACCAGTTCATCAAATGTAAAATATGACCCAAGCTGCTTAATATGATTTAAGCTGATATCGTAAATAAACCTGATTTCTTTTTCAAACATAAAGAATGCACCCTGCTCAATTTGTTAATCCGCCGTAATTCGCACGGACCGGTAAATTATATTTTTTTTGATTTTAATTTCGCCGCAAAGAAATCGCGGTTCATCTTTGCGATATGCTTAACTGAGATTTCTTTTGGACATTCAGCTTCGCAGGCATAAGTATTCGTACAACTGCCGAATCCCATTTCATCCATAACCTTTACCATTGATTCTACTCTGTCATATCTTTCAACCTGACCCTGCGGCAGATACGAAAGATGAGAAACCTTGGCCGAAACAAAAAGCATTGCAGAGGCATTCTTACATGCCGCTACACATGCACCGCAACCGATACATGCAGCTGCATCCATTGCAATATTGGAAATCTCTTTTGAAATTGCAATAGCATTGGCATCAGGCACTCCGCCGGTATTAATAGAAACAAATCCTCCCGCCTGCTGTATCTTCTCAAAAGCCGAGCGGTCAACTATAAGGTCTTTTATCACCGGAAATGCTTTTGCTCTCCAGGGTTCAATTACAATAGTATCGCCATCCTTAAAATTCCTCATGTGGAGCTGGCAGGTAGTGGTTCCCTTTACCGGTCCGTGAGCGCGTCCGTTAATTACAAGTCCGCACGAACCGCATATCCCTTCGCGGCAGTCGTGATCAAAAGCGACAGGCTCCTCATTTTTATGCTGCAGTTCCTCATTTAATATATCAAGCATTTCAAGGAATGAGGCGTCCGTTGATATATTCGATACTTTATAAACTTCAAAATGTCCAATTTTATTTTTATTTGCCTGCCGCCATATTTTCAAAGTTAAATTCAGATTTCCACTCATTATTTGTAACTCCTTTGCGTTGGTTTCACGTTCTCAAAGACAATCTCCTCTTTATGCAAAGTCCATTGTCCGGCTTCATTATATTCCCAGGTGGCAACGAAGGTAAAGTTTTCATCATCGCGCCTTGCCTCGTTTTCATCTGTCTGATATTCTTCCCTGAAGTGGCCGCCGCATGATTCATTACGCTGCAAAGCGTCCGTTGCCATAAGTTCGCCAAGCTCAAGATAATCGGCAACACGTCCCGCACGCTCTAAAGCCTGATTCAGATCACCGGCTGAACCTGTAACGTTAATATTCTTCCAGAATTCATTGCGCAGTTTGCGGATTTCTTCAATTGCTTTTTTAAGTCCGTCAGAATTTCTTGCCATGCCGACATAATCCCACATGATTTTACCAAGCTCTCTGTGAATCTCATCCACGGTTTTCTTTCCTTTAACTGAAAGAAGCTTTTCGACAAGTGCTTTAACCGTCTTTTCAACCCCGGCAAAAGCAACATGCTCAGTACTAACAGCAGTAAATTTATTTGAAGCCAGATAATCGCCAATAGTATAAGGAATAACAAAGTAACCATCAGCCAGACCCTGCATAAGCGCGCTGGCGCCAAGGCGGTTCGCACCATGGTCTGAGAAGTTGGCTTCGCCTAAAACAAACAGCCCCGGTATTGTACTCATTAAATTATAATCTACCCAGAGTCCGCCCATTGTATAATGAACAGCGGGATAAATCCTCATCGGTACTTCATACGGATTTTCATTTGTAATCATTTCATACATTTGGAAGAGATTGCCATAACGCTCCTCTATCGCCTTCCTGCCAAGCCTCTTTATAGCATCTGCAAAATCAAGATATACAGCCAGCCCGGTTTCTCCGACTCCCCTGCCCGCATCGCACTGTTCTTTTGCATTACGCGAAGCCACATCTCTCGGCACAAGGTTGCCAAACGACGGATATTTTCTTTCAAGGAAGTAATCCCTTTCATCTTCGGGAATCTGATATGCCTTACGATTGTCTCCGGCTTTCTTCGGCACCCATACACGCCCGTCATTTCTTAAACTTTCGCTCATTAAAGTCAGCTTTGACTGGTATTCGCCATGCACCGGAATACATGTCGGGTGAATCTGCGTAAAGCATGGATTACCAAACAGTGCTCCTTTCTTATGCACTCTCCAAATTGCCGTAGCATTTGAATTCATGGCATTGGTGGAAAGGAAATAAACATTCGAATAACCGCCCGTGGCTAATATTACAGCGTGAGCAGAATATCTTTCTATTTCGCCCGTAATCAGATTACGAACTACAATACCGCGCGCCTGCCCGTCAACTACAACCAAGTCAAGCATTTCTCTGCGGGAAAACATTTTAACATTGCCAAGACTAATCTGCCGGTTAAGAGCGCTGTAAGCTCCAAGCAATAACTGCTGACCTGTTTGTCCGCGGGCATAAAAAGTTCTTGAAACCTGAGCACCGCCGAAGGAGCGATTATCCAATAATCCGCCGTATTCCCTTGCAAACGGAACACCCTGCGCCACACACTGGTCAATAATATTATTACTTACTTCCGCGAGCCTGTGCACATTCGCTTCGCGGGCGCGGTAGTCGCCTCCTTTTATCGTATCATAGAATAAACGATAAACACTGTCACCATCGTTTTGATAGTTCTTCGCGGCGTTAATGCCACCCTGCGCGGCGATTGAATGCGCCCTGCGGGGACTGTCCTGATAACAGAAAGCCTTTACCTGATAACCAAGTTCTGCAAGCGTTGCCGCGGCTGAAGCTCCTGCAAGCCCTGTTCCGACTACTATTATTTCATATTTCCTTTTATTTGCCGGATTGACAAGCTTCATATTGAACTTATGTTTTGTCCATTTGTCCTGAAGATTTCCATCCGGAACTTTTGAATCTAATTTAGCCATTACTTACCTCCCATTAAATAGAAATAGATAGGAAACGATGCGAATCCAACGGCAATTATAATCGCGTAAATCCTGCCCAGTATAACAATAAAAGGAGTGTATTTTTCATGATTAAATCCAAGGCTCTGAAAAGCACTCTGGAAGCCGTGATATAAATGAAATCCAAGGAAAAGCGCCGACGCTGTATATAAACCTGAATAGACCGGGTCCTGGAAAGTCGTAACAACAATATCGTACATAGTTGTGCCTTCCATTTGACCGTAGTGATAAACATACCAGAACTGCTTAAGATGCGCGACAAGGAAAAAACCGACAAATGCGGCAGTCAGCCACATATTTCTTGAAGCCAGCGTACTCTGCGGATCTTCCGGCTTTACCGCGTACCGGTTCGGCCTCGATCTCCAGTTCTGAATCGTAAGCGTAACACCGTCATAAATATGAATTAAGAAACCGGCAAGCAGAACCAGTTCGATAATCCTGACCACGGGTTCTAAAGTTTCCGTCAAAGTTGATACATATAAATTAAAAACATCCCTTCCTGCATACAAAAATGTATTGCCAAACAAATGAACCGCAAGATAAAACAGTAAAAAAAGCCCCGAAAGTGCCATGAAATACTTTTTCCCGAGAGATGACCTGACGGCACGAGTTACCCAGCCCATTAACTTCCTCCATTATAACTTAATAACACACTATTCCTTCTCCTTTAGAAAAAGAATATCAATAATTAAAATTTATCGATAAAAATAATGCTAAATTCTTATAATAACAAAGAAAATAAAAAACTTTGACTGAATTATCAGGAGGCTAATTTTCTAATTTACTAATCCAATCGTTAAAATGAGGGCATTTGCTTCTAATTTCATCAATCCCCCTTTATGATTGGGACCCCCGGTTACTTTTTTTGTAACAGCTATTTTAGGAATTATCATTATACAAAAAATCTTTTACAAAACGCTCTTCGGTCTGACCTTCAACTAACGCTAAATTTTTTTTCATTTACGGTCTGCCACCAATTAGATTTTTCTCCCATATTTCGCCTAACGAATAATCTTTCATCCAGTCTGCAAGATTATATTTGTCCAATCGTGTAAATATCGATTCGTTTTCGACTCTTTCAACAACAATAATATCGTTTGGCATAAACTGATTCAATAAAGTTACTGATTGCGTTGAACAAATGACCTGTGATTTTTGCAATGCAACCTTAATTAGTCCGGCTAATACAGAAATAGCCACGGGATGTAATCCTAATTCAGGCTCATCTATTATTATAGTTTCCGGAGGATTCGGCTGTAATAGAAAAGTAATCAGGCATATCATTCTTAATGTGCCATCCGAGAGATGACTAGCGTTAAAATATTGTTCCGAACCTTCGTGTTTCCATTCAAATCTTATTAAGGAAGGATTTCTTTCCAGAGGTTTAATATCAAATTCCCGAAAGAATGGTGCAATGATTTTAATCGTACTTTCTATCAGGTTAAAGGAATTCTCATTATTATGCTGCATTAAATAGAGAAAAGCCGCAAGGTTTGAAGCATCCGGTCTTAATAATCTGTTGTCGTCAATATCGGAAGTTTGCTTAACTTTAGCTGTCTGACTTGTATCATGAAAATGATATACCACCCAGCCTGCCAATGATTTAGTAACATGCCAGGCTGCTTTTTTCCCTTTGAATCTACATGATATTTCTCTTTAATAAAAACTAAATTATCTCTCAGGATACTGATTATATGTGCTACTGTTTTTCTCATAAGTCAAATATCTCATATTTTAATCTTTAATTCAACGGTTCAGAATCAGAAATATATTGCGTTAAAAAAATATGCCGGTAGATACAGGAACAGGTAAAGGCAAAGAAAAAAACCCGAATCTATTGTGTTTTACTTTGCCTTTATCTTTATCTTTACCTCTGCCCCGCTGCCGGAATCGTAAAATAAAAAGTACTTCCTTTTCCCTTTTCGCTTTCC
>JBAXDX010000102.1:0-9274 GCA_037140715.1 Ignavibacteria bacterium | reverse complement strand
TCCTGCAGGTGCGGGACATGTCATCGAACGTCTTTTTGCCTATCCTGCAGGTGCGGGACATGTCATAGAGCCTTATTTTACCCGACTGGCGATTATTTAATGACCGGATAAGAGCTTTTTGGGTTAATATGAATGATACACAATGATAATATCTGCCGGATGGGTAAAAGGCTAGCAGAACTCATGGGGAAATTCTCTCAAAAATATCAGCGCGTCCGGTACTTTTCTTAATCTTACTCATAATCATAATCTTACTCACCCGCGGAAAGCCATTGCCCGTTCTCTTCCTGCCGGAATATCGTTGTTTGTTATCCCGGTTTTGTTAATTTGCATTTGATGTTTATGACTGTTTTTTGCATCTTTGACTCGTTATAAATATTGACATCCGCTGGTTTGCTATAGACAGACTGCTCCGCCGTAGTAACAAAAAACTTTGTTGCCATCTGACGCGGACTGAAGCCTGTGGCAATCAGATATTCACAAATATATATCCACTAAAACCAATGAGGACCTTATGACTATTTCAGACTTTACTCCATTTATCCGCTCCGTGCCCGATTTTCCCAAAAAAGGCATAATATTCCGCGATATTACTACACTGCTTATGGATAAAAATGCTTTTAGGCAGACCATCGGCAAACTATATGACTTTACTGCTGGTCTTAAGGTTGACAAAGTAGTCGGCATTGAGTCAAGAGGCTTTATTTTTGGCGGACTCTTAGCCGAGAAGCTTAACGCAGGCTTCATCCCTGTCAGAAAACCCGGTAAACTGCCTTATAAGACCATCCGGGAGAGCTACGCGCTTGAATATGGCACAGATACAATTGAAATGCACTCCGATGCAATAGAAAAAGGAGATAAAATTCTGATTCATGACGACCTGCTTGCAACGGGAGGCACAATGGAAGCAACATGCAGGCTTGTCGAAAGCCTCGGAGGTGAGATTGTCCAGATTTCATTTCTGATTGAGTTATCATTCCTTAACGGAAGAGATAAATTAAAGAATTACGAGGTGAAATCACTAATAAACTATGATGCAGAATAGAACCACGCAAAACTAATTAACAGATAATAAGGGCTGTTCTGCACAGCCCGATATTAAAATCACCAGCTTTACAGTCGCTCGTTATTAAGTACAAATTCAGTCAGCCTGATGAAATCATTCTGCTCAAGCTGTTCGGCTCTAAGTTTCATATCTACACCTGAAGGCTCGAAATTTAACTGCCCGAATATACTATTGCTCAAAGAATTTTTGAGAGTTTTCCTGCGGTTGCCGAAAGCTGCCTTAACTACTTTAATAAACGCCTTGTTAAACTCATTGTCCGTTCTGCTTTGATTAAAATAAATATGAACGACAGCGGAGAATACCTTAGGTTTAGGATAAAAGACTTCCGGCGGCACCTTAAAACAAAACTTTACCTCTCCAAAGTATTTAAGGATTACAGCGAGTATGCCATAATCCTTTGTTCCTCTGTCGGATGAAAGCCTGCGGGCGACTTCATACTGCATCATGAATACCGCATCTTCCACAAGTTCTGTCCGTTCAATAAGCCTGAAGATAATAGGAGAAGTAATATTATACGGGATATTGCCGGCCACGCGCAGTTTTTTCCCTTTTAATTCAAAAAGGCTTAATATATCAAGCTTCAGGAAATCATTGTTAATTATATTTACGCCGGGGAATCTGGCACGCAGTTCGTCAATTACCCTGTTGTCTATTTCGACTGCGGTAAGCGAGCCGGTCCTGGCTGATAACTCGCCTGTAAGCATTCCATGACCCGGTCCAATCTCAATCAGGGCATCGTCTTCCTGCGGGTTTATTTCATCGACTATCTTTAACAAAATGTTTCTGTCCTGAAGATAGTTCTGCCCGAATCTTTTAAGCGGCTGTATTCTGTTCATTCTCTCCTCTTCATAATTACACGTCTAAGTGCAAGACCTGAAATGTGTTATATTTAATTTATCATAAAATATGTTATCCGCTTTTGCTTAGAACGCTAAACTTACTTATATTTTAGGTGTCAAATATAACTATAAATACTGGTTTAACAATTTGACAGACTGCTGGGCATAAAAAAAACTGACGATTACTCTGACTACTATCCTCGGCTCTAATCATCCGGCATAACCGGACTACTGATTTTGAAAATATAATTACCATCATCAACAACCTGGAGCTAAGTTTGGCAAAAGAATATTTAGTAAGCGTGGATTTTGGCGGTACTAAGATACTTGCCGCCCTGTTAAACGATAAAAATGAGATCGTAGCAAAAATAAAAGTCAGTACTGAGGCTGCGGAAGGCAAACTGCTCTTAATTAAGAAACTCGTCAGCGTAATTAATAATATAGTTACCGAAGGGAATATCTCTCTTGCAGATGTCAGGGCAGTTTCGATGGGCATACCTGGTTCGGTTAATCCTTTTACCGGACTTATTGGCATTGCGCCGAACCTTGGGATAAAGAATTATAATATTAAGACTGAACTTGCTAAGTTTATAGATGTCCCTATACTAATAGAAAATGACGTTAACCTCGCCGCACTCGGAATTCAGAAGTTTGAGCTGGACGGTAGCCATAAAAATGCTCTCATTGTATTTATCGGCACGGGTATAGGCGGCGCTTTAATAATAGATAATCATCTTTACAGGGGCAGTAATTATTTTGCAGGAGAAATAGGGCATATTATCGTTCAGAAGAATGGCCCCCTTTGTGGCTGCGGGCACAGGGGTTGCTTCGAAGCAATAGCAAGCCGTACCGCTATCGTACGCGACATAAAAAAAGACTTGCGTGCAAAGAAGAAAAGCCATCTTAATGTAATCGTTCCTAAGGATAAACCGATAAAAAGTAAATCTATCGCCCAGGCTATCGCCAAAAATGACCTGGTTGCAATAAGACACGTTAAGGCGGCCTGCCTGCAGACCGGCGTTGTGCTTGCCAATATTACGAATTTGCTAAATCTTGATTTAATTGTACTTGGTGGCGGAGTAATTACAGCTTTAGATAAGTTCATGGTGCCTAAGATTAAAGAGTCATTCAAGAATACAGTAATGAGTAACTCAGGCAAAGGAGTAAAGATAATCGCAACGAAATTAGGCGACAATGCTGCTATATACGGAGGAGTAGCATTATACGAAGAGATGATGGTAAAAGAACAGACAGCCGGTTCATGAAGTCAAAGAGGATGACGGGCAGGTTATGATAAAATAACGGAACTGTAAATACCCAGTTCCATCCCAGCTGAATCCGGAATGGAACCTGAGTGAAACTAATTATACATCGTAGTATAAAGCGAATTCATAAGGATGGGGCTGAAGCGCCATAGGCTTAACTTCTTTTTCCATCTTATATTTTATCCATGTCTGAATAACATCTTCCGAGAATACTCCGCCCCTTGTCAGGTATTCATGATCCCCTGCTAAACATTTTAATGCTTCTTCAAGGCTTCCGGGAGTTGAGGGCACGTTCTGCAGTTCTTCCGGTTCCATATCGTATATATCCTTATCAAGCGGTTCACCCGGATCAATGCGGTTAATAATACCATCAAGTCCGGCCAAAAGTATAGCTGAGAATGCAAGGTATGGATTCGCCGCAGGATCAGGACATCTAAACTCAACGCGCTTTGCCTTAGGGCTTGCTGAATACATCGGGATTCTGATTGAAGCACTTCTGTTTCTCTGTGAATATGCAAGATTTACAGGAGCTTCGAAGCCGGGTACAAGGCGCTTGTAAGAATTTGTTGTTGGATTAGTAAAAGCAAGAAGAGATGGAGCGTGCTTTAACAGTCCGCCAATATAATAAAGAGCCATTTCACTTAAACCCGCATAACCATCGCCTGCAAACAGAGGCTTGCCATCTTTCCACAGACTTGAGTGAACGTGCATACCGCTACCGTTGTCGCCAACGATTGGCTTTGGCATATATGTAACTGTCTTATTATTTAGTTTAGCTGTATTCTTTACAATATACTTGAACATTAATAGCTGGTCGGCTGCCTTAAGCAATGGCTGGAAGCGAATGTCTATTTCGCACTGCCCGCCACTGGCTACTTCATGATGCTGAGCCTCTATTTCAAGTCCCGCGTTCTGAAGATTAATCACCATCTCATTCCGTAAATCCATAAGAGAGTCAGTTGGAGGAACCGGGAAGTAACCTTCCTTATATCTTGGCTTATATCCAAGGTTTGGACCTTCATCGCGCCCGCTGTTCCACTTACCTTCAATTGAATCTACGATGTAGAAACTGCTGTTAGGCTGACTGTCGAAGCGGACATCATCGAAGATGAAGAATTCTGCTTCAGGGCCAAAAAATGCGGTATCGGCAATTCCGGTTGACTGTAAATAAGCAACAGCCTTCTCTGCGATATTTCTCGGACATCGCGAATACTTCTCCTTTGTAGCCGGCTCATGAACATTACATGTCAGACTAAGAGTAGGAGCGTTAATGAAAGTATCGAGGAACATTGTATCAGGGTCAGGGATAATAAGCATATCGCTTTCGTTTATAGCTTTCCATCCTCTGATTGATGATCCGTCGAAACCGTAGCCATCGACAAAGTTACTCTTGCTGAACTGCGATACAGGCACAGTAAAATGTTGCCACTGACCGGGGAAGTCCATAAACTTAAAATCGATGAACTGAATATTGTTGTCTTTGATAAAATCCAGAACCGCGTCCTGAGATGATACCGATGTTTCCTTTTCTTTAGCCATAATTTTCCTTTATGATGTTGTTGTTGATTGTTAAATATCTAACGCCGTTGTTTCTTTTATAGTTGAGAGTATAAAGCTGGTAATAGTACGCGCCACACCTGGCCATGACTGAATCTGAGCCAGCAGATTTTCAAGCGACTCGGAGTTCTTCACCACAGCTTTCAGCACATGACTTCCTTCACCGAGCACAGAATAACATTCGATTATTTGTGGATTTTTTTCAACATTTGCTATCAGCGTCTTATAGTGCTTGGATGACTCCATAACCACGACTATAAACGCCATCAGATCAAAGCAAAACGGCTTTCTGTTAAGTTTAGTGTAGTAGCCGGTAATGACGTTATTTTCCTCCAGCTTATGGAGGCGTTCACTTACTGATGGTACGGATAAGCCGACTTCTTCGGCTAACTGACTTCTTTTGATTCTGCCATTTTTCTGCAGCATCCTTAGAATCTTAAGGTCTAATTCGTCTAACATAACTACCTTATTTTTTTAAGCAATTGTTACTTATTACCTTCAAATATAAGGGTTATATATAAATAATGCAATAAATTTTGTTTTATTTTATTAGATTGTTTCATAAAAGAAAGAAAAAAGCTGTTTTTATGTAAATATTAACCCGCATCGGACTGTCGGAGGATGCTTTTATGAATCAATATTACTGTCGGATTCAACAGAGCCGGAATCATCGTCTGTCAGTTTTCCGGTTTCCTTCTTAATTCTCCTTCTATTATATTCGTGCAACGGTTCCTCGACCTTCGGGGGTTTTTGCGGAACCGGCACTCGTTTCTTTTCTTTCGTTATACTTATTTTGATTCTTTTTGCCATAATTGTTTGCCTTAAAATTGAATTATTTTAGTTATATTAAACCTGAAAATAATGGAATTACAGAGTGATATCAGATTTATTCAGAGCGATACGGACAAAGGTCGGCAATTTTTTCGAAGAGACAGGCGAGATATTCTCTCTTCTGTTCGGCATCATAAAAACCCTGCCTGCGGTAATGCGAAGCAGGCATTTGATTCTATTCCAAATGGAACATATCGGAGTTAATTCGCTTCCCTTAGTAATAATTATAGCGACATTTACCGGAGCGGTTGCCGCCTGGCAGGCAGCATATCAGCTTAAGGGAGTGGCACCGCTTTCGTTCCTTGGCACCGCTACAAGCCGTGCCATTATTACCGAACTTGGCCCTGTGCTTACAGCCATTGTTATTGCCGGCCGTGTTGGAGCCTCGATTGCGGCAGAACTTGGTTCGATGAAAGTAACCGAACAGATTGATGCCCTAGAAACAATGGCAATTAATCCGGTCAGGTATCTTGCTATGCCCCGCTTTCTTGCTTCTGTCCTTATGATGCCTGTGCTTGTAATCTTTGCCGATGTAATCGCTGTATTCGGGGCATATCTTATCTCTAACTTCTTCCTCGATGTTTCCTTTTCTGTTTTCTTCCTGTCCGTTAAAAGATACTTTAAGCTGATGGATTTTGTATTCGGACTGTTTAAGACAGTAATATTCGGCGGAGTAACCGCACTTTTAGGCTGCCACATCGGATTTAAGACAGAAGGCGGAGCTGAAGGCGTGGGACTCTCTACAATTCGCTCGTTCGTATTGTCCTCATCACTAATATTAATTTTTGATTATGTTCTCTGGACTCTGATGTTTTAATAACATAGTTAAACAGTCTTAAAAATATAAACTGAATATTTCCGCTTTAATGTCTGGGGTATCCGCTTAGATTAATCCAGATAGCGTTTCAAGTATTTGCCGGTATATGAAGCCTCAACTTTACAGATTTCCTCCGGTGTTCCGGTAGCGACTATCTCTCCCCCTTTATCACCCGCATCAGGACCAAGGTCTATTATATAATCAGCGCTCTTAATGACATCAAGATTATGCTCTATAATGACGACTGAATTATTTTTCTCAATAAGCATGTTAAAGCAGTTAAGCAGTTTGCTTATATCGTCAAAATGAAGCCCTGTCGTTGGCTCGTCAAAAATAAAAAGCGTATGAGTATATGGCTTCCGAACGGACAGATGTGCCGCGAGCTTTACTCTCTGAGCTTCCCCGCCCGACAGGGTATTCGAAGGCTGACCAAGCTTAATATATCCAAGCCCCACCTCCGATAAGATGCGGAGATACTCATGAATCTTTTGGTTTTCCTTAAAATGATCATAGGCTTCATCCACAGACATATTAAGTACCTCTACGAGATTCTTTCCTTTATAAGTAATATCCCGTATCTCTTTCTTAAAGCGCGTGCCATTACAGTCTTCGCATTCAAGGTACAGATCGGCAAGGAACTGCATCTCTACTTTAACGAAGCCGTCTCCCTCGCATGTCTCACACCTCCCGCCCGGAACGTTAAATGAAAAGAACCCCTGGTTATAACCTTTGGAAACGGCCTGATGAGTAGAAGCAAACAGCGCACGGATATGTTCAAATGCCTTGACGTAGCTAATCGGATTACTCCTCGGAGAACGTCCTATTGGTGACTGATCCACAATCTCAATTGCATCAATATACTCTACACCAAGGATATCACGGAACCTGCCAATCTTTGGCGGATTGCCTCCCAGTAGTTTCGTAATGCCACCATAAAGCACATCATGAATAAGAGTGCTCTTGCCTGAACCGCTGACGCCGGTAATTACCACAAACTTATTAAGCGGAATCTTAAGGTCGATATTCTTAAGATTATTTTCCCCCGCCCCGATTATCCCGATACATTTTGTTTCCTTAGTATTTCTTATTTTTGGCGTTGGAATAGAAAGCCTGCCTGAAAGGTATTTCCCTGTCAGGGATTTTTCATCGGCAATTATTTCATTGTAAGTTCCCATTGAAACAATCCCGCCTCCGTGTATGCCGGCTTTCGGGCCCATATCAACAATAATATCAGCTTCCCTCATCATCTCCGGATCATGTTCCACTACAAGGACAGAATTGCCAATGTCGCGAAGGGATTTAAGTATATTGATAAGTTTTGAATTATCCCTCGGATGCAGACCAATCGATGGCTCATCAAGTACATAGAGAGTTCCGATTAAAGCCGAGCCAAGTGAAGTAGCCAGATTAATTCT
This sequence comes from Ignavibacteria bacterium, assembly GCA_037140715.1. Lineage (GTDB taxonomy): Bacteria > Bacteroidota > Ignavibacteria > Ignavibacteriales > SURF-24 > JAUZPB01. The sequence continues at coordinate 1,484 of JBAXDX010000102.1, read as the reverse complement.
CTGCGTCTCGCCACCGGATAGCGTGTTGCTCAGACGATCAAGCGTAAGATAACCCAGCCCGACATCATTTAAGAATGTAAGCCGCTTAATAATTTCCTTAAATATGCGCTCGCCTATTGCAAGTTCAAAGTCACTTAACTTTAGTGAGACAAAAAACTCCAGTGCCTTTTCAATCGAGAGTTTTATAATATCCTGAATCGGGCACATAGCAATCTTTACCTGGAAAGTCTCACGCCTTAAGCGTGCACCCTTGCATGCCGTACAGGTCGTATAACCCCGATAGTGGCTGAGCATAACCCGAATATGTATTTTATATGTATTGCTTTCAAACTCGGAGAAAAAATTATCAATCCCTGTAAAGCCCGGATAGCCTTTCCTTATTTTCATCGTCTGTTCGTCTGTCAGTTCCCTGAAAGGAACGCTGACCGGAATGCCATGTCCTTTAGCTGACTTAATCAGGTCTCTTAAATGCTTTGAATATTTCACAGAACGCCATGGCGCAATAGCTCCTTCAGCCAGAGTAAGACTGGTATCCGGGATAACAAGGTCCATATCAATGCCCACCGTTCTGCCAAAGCCCTGACATACCGGACAGGCGCCAAACGGATTATTGAAGGAAAAGAAATGCGGTTCAGGCTCTTCATAGTGTGTGTTACAGCATTCATAAAACTTATTGAAACTCTTCACCTCGAAACTATCCGCATTAATGACCGCCAGCCGTCCTTCCCCTTCCTTGAAAGAAGTTTCAATTGATTCAGAAAGAGTTTCCCTTACCCTTCCCTTTTTCACCTTAAAGCGGTCAATTATAGCAAAAATATCTTCCTTCTTATGTGGCAAAGATTCCCCTTCATTCAGGTCATAAAGCTTTCCGGAGCCAATAATTCTGAAAAACCCGCGGCGTTTTAATATCTCAGCCTCTTCCTTTACCGTGCGCCCTTCGTGAATATGAAGCGGAAAGGTCAGATAATACCTGTTGTCCTCCGGCTGCTCCTCAAGCCATTCCGATATGCTGGCAACGGTATCTTTCTTTACTACATTGTTGCAGATAAAACAGTATGTCTTACCTATTCTGGAATAAAGCAACCTTAAATAATCATAGACCTCGGTAGTCGTGCCGACCGTTGAACGTGTGTTGCGCGAACCTGTCTTCTGCTCAATAGCCACAGCCGGACTTATGCCGTAAATAAAATCAACGTCAGGCTTATTGATGCGCTCAAGGAACTGTCTGGCGTAAGACGAAAGACTTTCGACATAGCGCCTCTGCCCTTCGGCGTAAACCGTATCAAAAACAAGCGAAGACTTGCCACTGCCACTTACACCAGTTACAACGACAAGTTTATTCCTTGGGATTTCAATATCAATATTCTTTAGATTATGCTCGCGTGCACCCCTGACAATTATTCTGTCTTTGGGATATAAAATCGTGTTTCCCATTATTAACTTCTTATTAATTAGAATAATAAATATCACAAATCTAATAATTT
>JBAXDX010000101.1:0-9472 GCA_037140715.1 Ignavibacteria bacterium | reverse complement strand
CTCATTAGCTAATAATCCTGACTTATAATATTTATAGAGAAAATTTGAACTCTCCATCGCATATCTGCACTTCGAATTTACGTTTCAGAAATATCTGAAGAAATTTCTGATTCTCAAAATCGTCTTCTACTACTAGTAATTTAGGTTTTTGAATGTTACTCATTAGCTAATAATCCTGACTTATAATATTTATAGAGAAAATTTGAACTCTCCTGAACATCCTGGTTTTTATCATTCAAACATCATATTTCCATAATGTTAATACCCCAATATACAGCATTGTCGAAAATAAATCTATTAATAAAATAAAAAAATCTAAATCTTTAGTATAAAATTTAATGTTAATAAATTAACATATCAACAAAAAGGCAAAGGCTGAGCTTAAGAAGAGACAGTTTTAACCTTTATTTTTTTACGGACGGCTTGAATTAAATTGCTATTAAGCAGTACTGTAGATATATTATTTTGTATGAATTTTAAGATTATAACCAATATTTTAATCCTTTCTCTGTTACCTGCCATGAATTTTATTCAGGCGCAGACCGGGCCGGCATTCCAATTAGCGCGAGTTAAATATGAAGGTGGTGGCGACTGGTATAATGACCCGTCCGCCGAGGTGAATCTGCTTAAATATGTCAGAAATCATACAAATATTAATGTAAAGCCGGAATATCAGTTTGTAGAGCTTAACAGCGATGATATTTTTTCCTGTCCGTTCCTTTTCCTTACCGGCCATGGAAATATTATTCTCTCCGATAATGAAATCCAAAAACTGAGGATATATCTCGAAAATGGCGGATTCCTTTATGTGGATGATGATTACGGACTCGACAAAGCTTTCCGCAGGGAAATTAAAAGGCTCTATCCCGATAATAATCTGGTGGAACTTCCTTTCGATTTCGGACTTTATCATTGTTTTTATGATTTCCCGGGCGGACCGCCTAAGATTCATGAGCATGATAATAAAAGAGCGCAGGGCTTCGGCTTATTTATTAACGGGAGACTATCTATTTATTATACATACGAAAGTAATCCCGGCGATGGCTGGTGCGACCCTGAAGTTCATGGCGATTCGCCTGAAAAGCGCGAGGAAGCTCTGAGATTTGGTGTAAATCTGGTAGTCTGGGTGCTTTCGCATTAATTGATAAGCGGTGCAGTCAGGTTTCTGCGCATATAAACGGATGTTAATTTTTCAATTTCAGATGATGAACACACAACAATTTTATAAAGAAATAATAAAGAAATTCGACCGGATGACCAGGCGCGAATATGCGAGCCTTAGCTTGTCCGGCATTCAGATGGCATTGATATTTATCCTGCCAATGGCGCTTTGCTTTGCTTTGCTGGAACTGGCAGGCGATTTATCAGCAGGAGTGCGTACCGGAATGTTCTTCGTTTTTCTTATCATTTCCTTTGCGCTTCTGCTTTGTCTGTTTATTTATCCGGCACTAAAATATTCCAGGCTTTTTAACCCAAAAGACCATAACGCTACGGCGAGAAAAGTCGGGCGGATGTTTCCGGCAGTTAAAGATGAACTGCTAAACGCAATACAGCTTGTTTCATTAAATGATGGAAGAACAGTTTATTCCGAAAGTCTTGTAGATGCCGCCTTCGGGCAGGTTTACTATAAAACGCAGTCTGTAGAGTTTGCCGATGCTGTAAGCTTCGCAAAACCAAAACAGCTTGTTGCATATTCTCTCGCGGTTATTATTATTGTAGCATCTTTCTTTGTTTTTTTGCCCGGACTCAGCTCCGCCGGAATGAGAATTATAAATTTTAACCGCGGGTTCATTCAGCCTGCTAAGTTTATTATTAAAGTAACTCCGGGCGATATGGAAATTACCAGAGGCGGGGATGTATTAATTAAAGCAACGATATATGGCGCAAAACCACACGAAGTAAACCTGTTCGTTAAGTATGCCGAGCAGGCTGAGTTTGAGATTAAAACTCTAACCGCCGATTCAACTGGTGATTATTCTTTTGAGATACCAGCCACCAGAAGCTCTTTTAAGTATTACGTTATCGCCGAAGATGTTAAAAGCCATGATTACTCTGTTACAGTTGTGGATAAGCCGTTAATCCGCAGCCTGAATCTGACTGTTATTCAGCCAGGCTATTCAAAGCTTCCGCCGATTGAGCAGAAGGATAACGGAAATGTAACGGCGCTGTCCGGCAGTCAGATGAATTTTAAAATATTCTCGACCAGACCGCTTAAAAAAGCGCAGATTGTCTTCGCCGACAGTTCTTTGGCAGACTTAAAAGTTGACGACAGAACCGCCGCAGGTATATGTAAGGTTAGTAAGGACGTTGATTATAAAATAATAATCAGGGATATTGACGGACGTGGCAATGATAATCCGGTAAATTATTCGATAAAAGTGCTTATGGACCAGCCGCCTGTAATTGAATTTGTTTCCCCAAATAAAAACGTAACGCTTGGCGAAGAAGACAGGCTACCGGTGCTACTTAAAATAAGCGATGATTACGGCTTTAATAAACTGTTGCTCCATTACAGACTTTCAGGCTCAAAGCGCGCAAAGCTACAGGAAAATTTTTCAAACATTGAGCTTCCGCTTAATAAAAGTCTTAAGGAAGAAGACATAAACTATATCTGGAATCTGTCGCCTCTGAAGCTTAGCGCGGAGGAGGTGGTTACTTATTATCTTGAAGTGTTTGATAATGATATAATAAACGGACCAAAATCAGCAAAGACAGCTTCTTTTACTGTGCGCGTCCCATCGCTTGACGAACTTTTTAAGCAGGCAGATATTGTTCAGCAACATTCTGAGAATAAACTTGCAGAGACGCTGACCGAAGCACAGAAACTAAAGGAAAATCTTGAGAAACTCAGCCACGATCTGAAGCAGGATAAGAAAGATATATCGTGGCAGGAAAAGGAAAAGGTTGAGAAGAGTATGCAGAAATTTGAGGAGCTTTCGCAAAAGGCAGACGACATCAGAAAGGATATGGCGAAGGTCCAGAACGATATGCAGCAGAATAATCTTTTGTCAAAGGAAACTTTGCAAAAATATATGGAGATACAGGAGCTGTTTAAGCAGCTTGGCAGCGAAGAGATGAAAAAGATGATGGAGAAAATGCAGACGGCGCTTCAGCAGATGAACAGAGAGAATATTCAGCAGAATCTTGAACAGATGAAGTTCGATGAGGAGCAGTTTAAGAAGAGCCTGGACCGCACACTTCAATTGTTGAAGCGCGCACAGATTGAACAGAAGATGGATGAGACTATTAAGCGCGCGCAGGATCTGGCGGATAAGATTGAGAATCTGAAAAATGAAACGGGCAAAAGTAACCTGAATGATAAGAACCAAAAGCAAAATCTGAAGTCGGAACAGAAGGATGTAACTGAAGATTTGAAGGAACTTGCCGGCAAAATGGAAGAACTCGGAAAAAGAATGAGCGAGTTTGACGATATGCCGAAAGAGCAGATGCAGAAGACCGTTGAAGAATTTGAAAAACAGCAAAACGAAAAGATGTCAGAACAGGCTGAAAATCAAATTGAGCAGGGACAGAAACAGCAGGCACAGCAGAGTCAGCAGAATCTTGAGCAGAATATAAAGAAAAATAAACAGTCGATGTCTTCGATGCAGTCGCAGATGAGGCAACAGAATCAGATGCAGGCTTTTAATGATATGAGGAAGATTCTCGATAATCTGCTTACGCTTTCCAGGGAACAGGAGAAACTGAAGACCCGGACGCAGAATATGGAACAAAATTCGTCATCGCTTGGCGAAAGTGCCAGGAAGCAGAGCGGACTTCAGGGAAATATGGAAAAGATACTTTCTCAACTGAACAAAGTTTCGCAGAAGACGTTTGCTATTAGTCCTGAAATGGGAAAGGCGCTCGGCAAAGCCGGCAGCAATATGCGCCAGTCAGCAGGAGAACTACAGGCGAGGAATAGTTCCGGCGCGCAGATTAAACAAACCGAAGCAATGGGTGCGCTTAACGAAGCTGCTTCAATACTCAAAAATTCGATGGAAAGTATGATGAACGGCGGTGGCGAAGGCGGAATGGCATCTCTTATGCAGCAGCTTCAGAAACTTTCAGGACAGCAGATGAGCCTTAATAATATGACTCAGATGATGAATAAGGGCAGCATGTCGATGGAACAGCAGTCCGGGATGCAGCGTCTGGCACAACAGCAGGAAATGATACGCAAATCGCTGGAACAGCTTAATAAGGAAAGTAAAGCTGCGGGACAGTCTAAGAAATTCCCTGCTAATCTTGATAATATTGCCAAAGAAATGCAGGAAGTAGTTTCCGGCATGAGAACTGAAAAGATGAATGATAATTTAATTCAGAAGCAGGAAAAAATATTATCGAAACTGCTCGATGCCCAGCGCTCAATTAACGACCGTGATTTCGAGAAAGAAAGGGAATCAGACTCAGGGCAGAATATTGCGGGGAAATCGCCGGCAGGCTTAAATCTGCCGGCTTCCAAGCGGAATAATGTTAAAGATGAATTAATCAGGGCTGTCCGGGAAGGTTATTCTAAGGATTATGAAAATCTGATACGTAAATATTATGAAGCTCTCGAAAAGTCCGGATAGGAAGAGGATATGTATCAGACAATATAAGAATAAGGCTTATCAATTTACAATTAACTTAAAACTAACAAAACAACTAAATAAACTTGGGAAATTATGGAATTACTTACGAAAATAAATGAAAAGAAAGCTGTTGTCGGCATTATCGGCTTAGGCTATGTGGGATTGCCGTTAGGTTTGGAATTTGCTATTAAAGGCTTTAACGTTATCGGGTTCGATGTCGATGAACGAAAAATCCGGTTCCTTGAAAAAAGTAAAACATATATTAAGCACATAAGCGAGGCAAAGATCAGCAAGGCGGTTGAAAGTGGCAGGTTTACTTCTACTGCCGACTTCTCCCGCATACCAGAAGCCGATGCGCTTATAATCTGTGTCCCCACTCCGCTCAATGAGCACCGCGAACCGGATATGACTTATATAGTAAATACAGCAAAAGCAATTCAGCAGCGTCTGAGAAAAGGTCAGTTAGTTCTGCTTGAGTCAACAACATATCCGGGGACAACGGAGGAGATACTTCTCCCCATGTTTGAGAACGCGCCGGCAGAACAAGGGAAAGATAAAGGATTAAGCATAAAATTCACCGTAGGTGTGGATTTCTATTTAGCTTTCAGCCCGGAGCGTGAAGACCCTAATAATGCAAACTACTCCACTTCCACTATTCCCAAAGTAGTCGGAGGCATTACACCAAAATGTCTGGAACTGGCCTGCGCTCTTTATAATCATGTAATAGTTAAAACAGTACCGGTAAGTTCGGCACGAGCGGCTGAAGCTACAAAACTGCTGGAGAATATATATCGTTCGGTTAACATTGCGCTGGTTAACGAGCTTAAAATGGTTTTTGACCGTATGGATATAGATATCTGGGAAGTAATTGAAGCGGCAAAAACAAAACCGTTCGGCTTTAATGCCTTCTATCCGGGTCCCGGGCTGGGCGGGCATTGTATTCCTATCGATCCTTTCTACTTAACATGGAAAGCCCGCGAATATGACATCAATACCAAGTTTATCGAACTTGCCGGAGAAATAAACACATACCAGCCATACTACGTGGTCGAAAGAACAACAGAAGCACTTAACCAGCATAAAAAGTCCCTTAACGGATCAAAATTACTTATTCTCGGAGCCGCGTACAAAAAAGATATTGATGACATGCGTGAAAGCCCTTCATTAAAGCTGATAGAAATATTCAGGGAGAAAGGTGCCGATGTAAGTTATAATGATCCTTATGTTCCCAAATTATACAAAACCCGCAAATATGCTTATGATATGCCATCGGTGGAATTAACAAAAGAAAGCCTGGCAGGATTTGACGCAGTAGTTCTAAGCACAGACCACACAGATTATGATTATAAATTTATTGCTGAAAACGCAAGAATAATCATAGACAGCCGCAATGCCTTCCGAAAGAATGGAGCGACCGGCGAGAATATTTATAAAGCCTGATTATACCTATGCTTTTGTAAGGAATAGGTAAAGGCAAAGTAAAGCACAATACTCCGGGGTTTCCTTTGCCTCTGCCTCGCAATAAGAAATGATGACGTGCAATGGATTATAATTCTCTGCAATGAGAAATGACGGCGTGCAATGGATTGTGACGCCGTGCAAAAGCCCGGGGTTTCTTTATCTCTGCCTTTTCAGTTCATGTACTGATGTTTTTTTTAATAATATTATATATTACGGACAGTTTTCAAGGGAAAAAAATCAGATGAGTCATGTTACGCAAAAATGTCAGAACTATGATTTCTATGATTAAATGATTAACCATGATTATTGCGCCCTTTCAGGGCTTTTGGGGTTGTCGGGGGAATTTATTTTTCACAGGGCGGGTGCCCTGTGCTATTATATTTCGCCCTTTCAGGGCTGAATTAGCACTAAAAGGGCGGAATATGGCAAAGGCAAAGTAAAACACAACAGATTCGGCGGGGTTCTCTTTGCCTTTACCTGTTTCTGTTCGCCAAATGTTCTGCAAAAATGTCAGAACTATGATTTCTATGATTAAATGATTAACCATGATTATTTCATGCTGATTGTGTTATCATATAAATCCGAATCACGGATTAAACAGATTTCACAGATCAGGAAAAAGTAGTTAATGTCCTGCATTGTCATATAAACCATAAGAATAATAGTCCGGATAAATTTCCGTAACATGAGTAATTAATATGTGAATTATATTTTATCAAAGAAGGAGGTAACCGGGGAATATTATTGGAACAGGCAGAACAGGTACGTGTATCGGGAGCCGGAAAGATATGTGGCTCACAAATAACTAATTAATAACTTTTATTTGTAAGGAGTTCCTGAAATGAGAAAATATTTTGCAAACAAACTTGCCAATTACAAAGGAATACTGGCATGGGCGGACGCTAATGCTGCAATATTAGCCGAATATCCTGCTCTTTTAACAGTAACGGAAACATTCCGGAGTAAAACAGCCTTAATTGAGAGTAAGGAAGGTATTTTTATTAGTGCAACCAAAGGCAGGTCTGCTTTTAAGCAGTTCTTACGGAAGGACATGACCGAACGGGCATTTATCTGTGCTGCCGCCCTGTATCTGACAGCAAAGGAGAGTGGCAATACTGGAGTACAGACATTTTGTAAATTGAACATAAGTGATTTTAACAGGGCCCGTGAGACGGAACTGGCGATAATCGTCAGGAAAATAGCGGACTGGGCAGTAACATACGCAACTGAGCTTACTGCAAGAAAATGGGTGGTAACTGATACGGCGAATCTGGATGATGCGGTTACACAGTATAATAATGTAATCGGCACGAAGGAACTGGCAGTAGAAGTGCGGAAAACGGCTTTAAGTCAGATGGGTGAGCTTTTTAAGTTGACTACCGGTCTGCTGGAGAATGATATGGACCGGGAAGTTGAGCTGATAAAAAAAGCGCATCCGACGGAGTATGAGCAGTATCAGGGTGCCCGCGAGATTAACGATATGGGTATCAGGCATAATCCGCCACCACCACCACCGGTACCGCCGACAAATCCGGGATAAGGAACAGATAAAGGCAAAGTAAAACACAACAGATTCGGCGGGGGTTCTCTTTACCTTTATCTTTGCCTTTACCTGTTTCTGTTTGCCAAATGTTCTGCAAAAATATCAGAACTATGATTTCTATGATTAACCATGATTATTGCGTGCTGACTGCTTAAAAAATGAGTACGATTATGAGTAAGATTAAGAAAAAATATCTTCTGGTTTGGTATTTGCAACAGATAGTGTAGCACAAGAAATGATTAAAAATATATGGAGCTGATATGGGACAACAACAATTGCTTTTTATAGTCTTAGGCGTGATAATAGTTGGTATTGCAGTAGTTGTCGGCATAAATTTGTTCAATGCTTATTCTATAGATGCTAAAAGGAATAATGTTATAAATGAATGTATTAACCTTGCAGCTCTTGCCCAGAACTATTATCTGAAGCCAGAAAGTCTCGCTGGCGGTGGCAGGGTTTTTACCGGCTGGGAAATCCCTGCAATCCTGGATACCACGAATAACGGCACATATTCGGCAGTTGTAAATCCGACAGATGTTGTAATAACCGCAATTGGAAATGAGCTGGTTACATCTGATACTCCTGTTGAAGTTATAATAACTGTTTATTCAGACAGGTATCAGGTAAATGTGGTTCATTAAAAAACAGATGCGTTAAAGTCCTTAATCTTAAAACCGAGTTCTAATCCTGAATCCTTCCTTTGAAACGAATCTCCGCTCTGTCTAAATTAAATCCAAACATGCTAATCCGGAATAATTACAGGTAATTATTCCGGACAGGGGGGGGGTATTATGGCAGTATTTACCAGTATCACTTTACAAATCAGCGGAAACGTTTTCAATTATTTATGAACAGATAAAATACATCCATGTAAAAAATACCGGCTGAATACTTTGCTGATTTGGTTATTTTCAGGTTTTTACAGAGAATTTAGAACTGATGGTACTAAAGGGAAAACTGAGAATTAAAGATAACATTCAGCAACTGCGTTCAGCTATTCCTGCTGGCACAGTTATCGCTACATAAAGGACAGTTCTTATTTAACTTAATTTCTTAACAATCAAAAAGGGGTTTACAATGGGACAGCAACAATTATTACTTATCGTTTTAGGCGTTATTATCGTTGGTATATCTGTAGTAGTAGGTATCAACATGTTTTCGGCAAGCAGCGCTAATTCAAATAAGGATGCCTTAGTGGCAGATCTTTCTAATTTAGCTTCAATGGCACAGCAGTATTACAGAAAACCGACCGAGTTAGGTGGCGGTGGTAATAAATTTACTAGCTGGACTGTTCCAGCTGTACTCGACACAACTGGTAATGGCGCCTATGCAACTTCATCAGTATCAGCTACTAGTGTTACAATTACTGGCACAGGAAATGAGAAAGGCGCCAATGGTAGTCCGGTTCTGGTTACTGCTACGGTAACATCGACAGGAATCACAATGGCAATGACTAATCCTTAATTCTTTAGTTGTATAATTATTCGTAAAAGGCTGTTAATAAGTTGAGAATACTTTTAACGGCCTTTTTTTTTGAATTTACTAAAGATATTTTCTTTGCCTTTGCTTTTCTCTTTGTATAAATTTAATCCCAATGAAAAAGCATATCAAGAGCAAAAAAAAATGCGTGCGGGTAAAAAATACTGGTAAAATACTTCGCTGATTCGGTTGTTTTTAGGTTTTTGCCGGGTATAATTAACGGGAGCTAAGGGGAAAATTAAAAATAAAGCTGAGATTCAGCAATTGCATTCAGATATTTATATTGGTACAATTATCGCTACATAAAGGACAGTTCTTATTTAACTTAATTTCTTAACAATCCAAAAGGGGTTTACAATGGGACAACAACAATTATTACTTATCGTTTTAGGCGTTATTATCGTTGGTATATCTGTAGTAG
>JBAXDX010000100.1:0-10092 GCA_037140715.1 Ignavibacteria bacterium | reverse complement strand
GGGAAAGAGAAAATAATACTTCTTGCCATAGAAGACATAACAGAACGCAAAGAGATAGAATCCGGACTTGAAAAAACACGTAAAGAACTTGCGGCGATAAAAATAATTGTGGACGAAGCGGGTGAATTCGCTGAGAGTATTATTAATACTGTGCGGGAACCTTTAATTGTTCTGGATCGGGATTTAAGAGTAGTTAAAGCTACCCGGTCATTCTATGATTTCTTTAAGGTAAGTCCTGAAGAGACGATTGGAAAGCTGATATATGATTTGGGAAACCGGCAGTGGAATATTCCTAAACTCAGAGAACTTCTGGAGACAATCCTTCCCGAAAAAACAACGTTTGACAACTATGAAGTGGAACATGACTTTTCTGCAATTGGTAAACGTATCATGCTTTTAAACGCCCGGCAAATTCAACGGGGACCAGGGGGGAAAGAGAAAATAATACTTCTTGCCATAGAAGACATAACGGAACGCAAAGAGATAGAAGCCGGTCTGGAAAAAACACGACAAGAACTTGTGGCGATAAAAAAAATCGCAGATGAAGCGAGCGAATTTGCTGAGAGTATCATTAATACTGTACGGGAACCTTTAATTGTTTTGAATTGGGATTTAAGAGTAGTTAAAGTTAGCCGGTCATTCTATAATTTCTTTAAGGTAAGTCCTGAAGAGACGATTGGAAAGCTGATATATGATTTGGGAAACCGGCAGTGGAATATTCCTAAACTCAGAGAACTTCTGGAGACAATCCTTCCCGAAAAAACAACGTTTGACAACTATGAAGTGGAACATGACTTTTCTGCAATTGGTAAACGTATCATGCTTTTAAACGCCCGGCAAATTCAACGGGAACTAAGAGGGGAAGAGAGAATAATACTTTTTGCCATAGAGGACATTACCGAACGAAAAAATATTGAGAACGAGCTTGTAAAAGCAAAGGCTGAAGCCGAACGGGCAAATATTGCAAAAAGTGAGTTCCTTTCCCGTATGAGTCATGAACTTAGAACTCCGATGAACTCGATTCTCGGCTTTGCGCAGTTGATGGATATGGGCGAACTGATTCCGGCTCATAAAAAGGGCGTAAATCAAATCCTGAAAAGCGGAAAACATCTTTTAGCGTTAATAAATGAAGTGCTTGATATTGCAAAGATTGAATCCGGACAGATAACGATTTCATCTGAGCCGGTTGAGATTTATGGAATTATTTTAGAAGCGATTGATATTGTTCATAATCTCGCTGAATCAAATCGGGTTGATATTAAATCGGAGAATTTAATTGCTCAAAAACTCTATGTAGAAGCGGATAATCAGCGCCTGAAACAGGTACTTCTGAATTTAATTAACAACGCGGTTAAATATAATCAGAAAGGTGGCTCAGTAAAGATTCAATGCACAGTACAAAAGTCGGGAAATAGTGTGAAGGATGGAGAAAAAATAAATGGGAACGTAATTCGGATCAGCGTGATTGATACTGGAAAAGGGATTTCACAGGAATTTATGAATAAACTATTTAATCCTTTCGAACGAATTGGATCTGAACAAACAAAAACCGAAGGCACAGGACTCGGATTAGCGATTTCTAAAAAATTAATTGAGGCTATGTCCGGAAGAATTGGTGTTGATAGCGAGGCTGGTAAAGGAAGCATTTTTTGGATTGAACTGCCACAGGCAGAAGGTCAGGAGAACCGTTACGAAGGAATAAGCGAATCAACAAAACAGGGGACTAAAATAACGCAGGAAATCGAAGCTATTTTGTATATTGAAGATAATCTTTCAAATATACAATTAGTTGAGCAGATTTTAGAAACTCATCGTCCGTTAATTAAATTAATAGCGACCACGTATGGCAATAACGCGGTTCAATTCGCGATTGATTACAAACCGGGATTAATTCTGCTTGATCTTGACCTGCCGGATATTCATGGTAGCAGAGTAATAAAGTTATTACAGGCAGATCCCAAAACAGCAGAAATACCGATTATCATTATCAGCGCGGATATTATTACAAAACAGATTAATCAGTTAATGGATGCCGGCGCTAAAGATTATCTGATGAAACCTATTGATGTAGGTCAGTTTTTGAAAATAGTGGACAGGACAATGAATAAAAGAAGAAAAGATTAGAATACGCTTCTCCCAAATGTCAGATGTGAAAAAAATATTTAATAAAAAGTCTCTTTTAAAAGCTGTGAAAGGAAAATAAAATAATAACTGATAATTTAACTGGAAATAAGCCATGATAGATACAACGATTGCAAATGCAAAAATTCTTATTGTAGATGATCAGCAGGCAAACATTGATGTTCTTACCGGCTTGCTGGATATAAAGGGTTTTACGGAGTATATCTCAACAACAGATCCTCGAAAAGCGATTGACCTGTTCAAAGAACATAACCCGGATTTGATTTTACTTGATCTGAATATGCCATTCCTGAGCGGTTTTCAAGTAATGACGCAATTGAAAACGCTTATACTGCCTGAATCATATCTGCCAATATTAGTGCTGACTGCGGATATTACGTCTGAATCGAAACAGAAAGCGCTTGCCGAAGGCGCGGCAGATTTTCTTGCTAAACCATTCGATTTGATAGAAGTCGATCTTCGCATTATGAATTTGCTTAAAACGCGAAACCTGCATCAGCAGTTGGAAAATTATAACCTGCTCTTAGAAAAAAAAGTAAAAGAGCGGACTGCAGAACTTGAAAAGATGAATATAGAATTAAATGTTGCTAAAGAAAAAGCCGAAGAAATGAGCAAATTAAAATCTATTTTCCTTAATAATATGAGTCATGAATTACGCACGCCACTGATTACCGTACTTGGATTCACGGAGATGCTACAGAGTGAATTGACTAATACTGAGCAATTGGAACTGGTGGAGCAGGTATTAGAAGGCGGAAAAAGGTTAAATCTTACTCTTAATAATATACTGGAATGGTCGGAGCTTGAATCTGAAACGTTATTCTTAAAACTCTCTCCCTCTAACTTAACAGCTATAATCCAAAATAATCTTGATACCTGTTTCTCAATGGCTAAAGCAAAAAAGCTGTTTATTCGAACGGAATTAAATGATACAAATCTTATAGTTTCTATTGATACCAAGTTATTGGATAAAGCGCTTTTTCAATTGATACACAATGCAATAAAGTTTACTGTCAGAGGAGGCATTACCGTTTCTTTAAATCAGGTCGTAAAAAGGGGAGTTGCCCAGGCGGTTATTCAGGTTATGGATACCGGTATTGGGATCCCAAAAGATAATCTGGATAAAATATTTATAGAATTTCGGCAAAGTAGCGAAGGTTTAAGCAGAAACTACGAAGGCAACGGACTTGGTCTTTCGATTGCAAAAAAAATAATTGAGTTAATGAATGGTTACATACAAGTTGAAAGTGAAGTTGGGAAAGGAACTGTATTCTCAGTTTGGTTGCCAGCTATCCCGGATAAAAGTTAGATAAATATGAAGGCAAAAAAAAGCCTGATTACGTAAAAATCAGGCTTTCAGAGGCGGCGGTCGGAGTCGAACCGACGAATAAAGGTTTTGCAGACCTTCGCCTTAGACCACTTGGCCACACCGCCATTGTATTTATTTTACTTTCTTCCTTAAAAAACAAATCCACTTTCTTTCGGAAGTGGATTCTTTAATTGCCGAGAGCGGGAGACGGGATTCGAACCCGCGACCTCAACCTTGGCAAGGTTGCGCTCTACCAACTGAGCTACTCCCGCATTATTTTTATTTCAAAACTTGTGCATCAAATATAATATGATTTGCTCTTTATTGCAACCAAATAGCGTCAGAGTTGATAAGAAAATTTTCTTTTGGTATTTTTGAATACCAGACAAAATCTTATGTTTTCTTTAAACTAAATATTTAATTTAATGTAAATATAGCTTAAATTCGTTTATTACAATAAAAATATTAAGACTTTATAAATGTACGAAAGTGAACGCCTTGAATTAGTTAAAAACCTGTCTAAAAAAGGGATTACTAACACAAAAGTTCTTAAAGCGATGAATGATGTTGAACGCCATTTATTCGTTCCTGAAATAATGATACCGCACGCATATAAAGATGTAGCACTTCCGATTGGCTCCGAGCAAACTATTTCCCAGCCTTATACAGTTGCCTTTATGACGCAGGCGCTTGATCTTCAGCCTGGAGATAAAGCTCTTGAGATTGGAACCGGTTCAGGTTATCAGGCGGCTGTTTTAAATAAAATGGGGATAAAAGTTTATTCGATCGAAAGGCAGACAGATATATTCTTCAGAACGCAGGATTTATTTGATAAACTGGGTCTTCGTATTGTATGTCGTCTGGGCGATGGTACAATAGGCTGGTCTGATTTTGCTCCTTTTAATGGAATTATCGTTACGGCCGGCGGTCCGACTATACCGGTAAACCTTAAAAAACAGCTCGGAATAAATGGAAAACTTATTATCCCGGTAGGAGATAAAAAAACTCAGGTATTGAATATAATCACAAAGACGAATGAGGAAACATTTACGACTGAGGAAATTTCTAAATTTGCTTTTGTACCATTAATCGGCAGAGAAGGTTGGAGCCAAAAGTAATTGTAATAACAGGTCCCACATGTTCGGGCAAGACTTATCTGAGTCTGCAAATTGCGGAGCGTCTCGATACTGAGATTATATCGGCTGACAGCAGGCAGGTATTTAAGTTATTGACAATAGGAACAGCCAAACCGGGGATTGAAGAATTATATAGAGTAAAACACTATTTCATTAATACACTTCTGCCGGATGAAGACTTTAATGTAAGCAGGTTTGAATCTGAGGCTCTGAAAATAATAGAAGCTCTGCATAAAAGAGGAAAAATTCCGATTGTTGTCGGTGGCTCCGGGCTTTATATTAAGGCGGTCGTTGATGGCATATTTAATACTGCCGAGACGGATACTGAATACAGGGAATATCTTCGCCATATTATTGAAGCGGGCGGTACCAACGGGCTTTACAATGAACTTATGAAAGTCGATCCGTCAAGCGCTTTGCGGATGCTGCCGCAAAATTATAAACGTGTAATGCGTGCGCTCGAAGTATATCATCTGACAGGAAAATCAATAACTGAGCATCATAAAAATTATAAAAGGGGCGATAATATCAGTTTTATTCAGACCGGACTAAACCGGGAACGGACTCTTTTATATGAAAATATAGAAATTCGGGTCGATAGAATGCTTGAGGAAGGTTTAGTTAATGAGGTTAAATCTCTGCTTGCAATGGGATATTCAAAGGAACTTAACGCGCTTAACACAGTAGGGTATAAGGAAATAATCTCATATCTTAATGGAGAAACTGACCTGCACAGAGCAATTGAGCTGATTAAAAGAAATACGAGGAGATTTGCCAAGAGGCAAATGACCTGGTTCAGGGCTGACAACAGGATTAAATGGTTTGACGTGGCGAGTGAGCAGGACTTAACGCTTGTCGCTAATGTTATTGTTGATCTGATAGAATGACTTTCAATGTGCAATGACCGGGTTCTTTTTTATCCGGCTAAAACTGAATCATTTTTATGTAAGGTAACTGAAAATTTATAACAGGAAACTACAATGTACGAAGACGCATTAAAGAAATGGAACGACTATTCGGGTAAGCTTTATAATTTGCGGAGTTATCTTTGACTTAGATAATAAGGAAGAGAAAATCCGGCAGGCAAAATTAAAGACTGAAGAACCCGGCTTTTGGAATGATCAAAATGCTGCTCAGAAAGTTCACAGCGAAGTAAAATCACTTACTTTCTGGGTCGATATGTGGGAAGAAGTCCATAGAAAAGCTGAAAGCGCGAAGGATTTTATAGAACTTGCGCAATTGGAAAATGATGAATCTCTCTCACCGGAAATTGAAAAAGAGCTGACCGGCTTTGTTACAGCTTATGAAGCTCTTGAGTTTAAGAATATGCTGAGTGGCAAGGATGATAATAAAAATTGTATTCTTACCATTCATTCAGGAGCCGGTGGTACTGAGGCACAGGACTGGGCAGAGATGCTGATGCGGATGTATTTACGGTATGGCGAGCAAAATGGTTTTAAGATGAATGTGCTTGATATGCTTGAAGGGGACGGCGCAGGTATTAAAAGTGCGACAATTGAAGCAGAAGGTGAATTTGCTTACGGTTATCTTAAAGCGGAAAACGGAGTTCACCGTCTGGTCAGAATATCGCCGTTTGATGCTAATAAACGGAGACATACATCTTTTGCTTCTGTCTTTGTAATACCTGAAGCTGATGATACAATTGAAATCGATATTAATACCGCGGACTTAAGGGTAGATACATATCGTTCCGGCGGCAAGGGAGGGCAGAATGTAAACAAGGTTGAAACTGCCGTCAGAATTACACATGTTCCCAGCGGTGTTGTAGCTGCCTGCCAGACGGAACGTTCCCAGCTTCAGAACAGGCATAACGCGATGAAACTGCTAAAGTCAAGGCTTTACCAGATTGAACTTGAGAAGCTTAACGCCACACTTGATGAGGTAGAAAAAGGTAAGATGAAGATTGAATGGGGGAGTCAGATACGTTCTTATGTGTTTCACCCTTATAATATGGTAAAGGATCACCGGACGGAGGTTGAGACTTCTGATACTCAGGGCGTAATGGACGGCGACCTTGGGAAGTTTATTAAAGCATATCTGTCAATGTTTTCGCAACATACAAAATCATAATTTTTTTATGGATAATATTACAGAAAAATATTTTGGTGAAATTCTTAACCGCAAGCAGGGGGATTCCATTGCAAGAGAGGGTGCTCCAAGCCAGGGTTTTTATATTCTAATCAGCGGAAAAGTTGGTGTATATAAAAATAAGATTAAAATAGCTGAATTCACGGAGCAGGGAACGGTTATGGGTGAAATCGGTATGATACTAAACAAGCCGAGAACGGCTTCTCTTATTGCCATGGAAAGTACTTCGGTTCTTAATGTTAAGACTGACATAGATGAATTAATCATAAAATTCCCTGGTATTACCGCTAATCTGATGTATAACCTCGCCGACAGGCTTTATAATACTACCGACAATTATGTAACATCAATTAAACTGCTCGAAGAGGAATTTGCTCTGCTTTATCCGGGAGATAAAAATGAAGGTATATAAAAAGGGTGATATAATTGCCAGTGAGGGGACGGTTTCAAATGAGTTTTATTTTCTGATAGAAGGAAAAGTAGGCGCATTTAAGGATGATAAGAAAATATCAGATTATTCTCGTAAAGGAACTATTTTTGGCGAGCTTGCGGCAATTCTTAAACGCCCGCGTTCTCTGACTCTTGTAGCGCTCGAGGATACAAAAATCCTTGCATTTGACCGGGGTTATCAGGAACTCATTATTAAGCATCCTGAATTTGCAAAAAAGATACTGATTAACCTTGCAGAAAGAGTATCGGCAACAACTGATAAACTCTGGAACATAAAAGTTATAATTAACGAATCTTTTCATGAACAAAACAAATAAAATTAAATGAAAACTCATACCGAATACCTCTGGTTCAACACACAGAAGCACCGCGAGTATATTAACATTACCCGTGAAGTGGGAGCGGCTCTTTCAAAGAGTGAAATTAAAGAAGGAATGATTCTCGTCTCAGCAATGCATATTACCGCGGGTGTATATGTGAACGATGCTGAATCAGGACTGATACAGGATATAGATGAATGGCTGGAAAAGCTTGCTCCGTTTAATCCAAATTACAGGCATCATCGCACAGGCGAAGATAACGGTGACTCGCACTTAAAAAGTCTGCTGGTTCATCATGAAGTTATTATCCCGGTTACAAATAGCAGGCTTGATATTGGTCCCTGGCAACAGATTTATTACGCCGAGTTTGATGGGCAGAGGCGGAAAAGACTTATAATAAAAGTAATGGGCGAGTAAAAAAAAAGACGCTGTCTTAATCCGGGGTGGCGTCTTTTTCAAATATCAAATTCTGTCAACTTCTATTGAGGATACGCCGGTATCAAACTCAATAATAATTTTCTTTGCTGCCGAATCATAATTCTCTGTGCGGTAAGTAGATTTATCAATCTTATTAAATCCGTCAAATCTTTTGCTGGAGAGTGAAGCGTCCGACCTGATTTCACATCCGCTCGATTTGGGAATCTGAACTTCAATTTTTGTTACGCCCGCTTCGAACCTTAGATTTGTCATCTCAATCTTATCGCCAATCTTAACTCTGATGGAAGCCGCGCCTGATTTAAAGTTAATATTCTCGGTTTTAAATGGTGTAAGATCCAGGTCAAGTTTGGATGCCCCGATATT
The DNA here is from genome assembly GCA_037140715.1 of Ignavibacteria bacterium. Taxonomy (GTDB): domain Bacteria; phylum Bacteroidota; class Ignavibacteria; order Ignavibacteriales; family SURF-24; genus JAUZPB01. The sequence goes on along the minus strand of JBAXDX010000100.1, from coordinate 1,825 downwards.
GAAATCCATATTCCATATTGGTTTTTCGTTTAGTTTAAGATGAAGTGCATTCTTAAAAGCTTCCTTTACGAAATGAATATCGCCATGTTCAAGACTTAATATAACATCAGCGTCTTCGCCCTTATCGGAATGATTAAAATTATATTCACCCGAACTTCCTTCAAACCTGGCATCTACCAGATCAACCATGGATGTATCCTTAATGTAAATATGTCCGCCGCCGGTTTCGAGAGTAAAATTAACTTTCTTAACATTCTCATTAAAAGGAGCATTAAAATGCTGAACGTTATAATTGCCGTGAAATTCCGTATCATCATCAATAAAAGTACTGAAACTTTTAAAAGCGGCAAACAGTACAAAAGCAATAAACAACGCATTTATGACAATGAAAAGCCATCTGACGGGATTGTCTTTTAGAATAAAATAAAGCCCGAGAATTACGAATGCCAGTGGCCAAAGGTCCAGAATAATTGCCCAGTTGAAACTAATCTTCACAAAATTATTAATGAGTACCAGTCCGCCCAGGGCAACAAAGAATATTCCCCAGAAAAGTTGTTTTGATTTCATTGTATTTCCCTATGATTTATTATTTCTTGAACTTTTTAATAATAACCCTGCGCCAATTGCGATGATGACAAGCGGCCAAAAATCTCCCATATTAAAATGAGGGATAAAGCGGTCGGCAAGGAAAAGAATTCCAACAGCTATTAAAACATAACCGGTAATCAGTCCGTGTCCGGTTTTCTTTTCAGCGGGAGGGGCTGTATTAATTATTTCCTCTGCTTCATCTATAACCGGCGAGTCATAATCAGGCAATTCAACTGCTTCTCCGTATGGTACTATAATCCATAAAAGAAGATAGACAAGAAAGCCGGTACCGGTAATTAAAGCTGCGGCTATAAAAATAATTCTTACAATTACAGGGTCAATGTCAAAATACTCTGACAAGCCGCCACAAACGCCGGCAATCATCTTTTCTTTTTTACTTCTGTGTAATTTCTTTCTCATGGTAATTTTCCTTATTAATATTGGGTTCATAAGTTTAGACTTCCAAAGATATAGAAAAGTTCACTTTTCTTTAAATAAAAATTAATGTCCTGATATGAATAAACTATTTCAGTCCGGTAAGCTGGTATAAAAAAGTTAAATTTATAATCTTATCATAAGTAAATTAAGATTATTTACGATATATTTGAATAAATAAATATTGGTAAAAATTATGAACCTGGAATTAGCTGAAACAATCCTCCTTTCAATTAAGGATACAAAACAGAAAGAATCAATGCAGGCGTTATTGGATTTAGCCATAAGATATGCTAATATCCGCGCACGCTGGGCTGTTATCTCACGCGAAGAACAAATGGAAATGAACCAGAGCCGGACAATTGCTCACAATGCACTAATTAACGGTTGCAATATACTTAGTGAAAATATGGCTCAAAACGGAGAGAGTAATGCCTGGCGAAATATTTTAGGTAATGATAGAAAAATAATTGGTGATTTTGCATGTTATGTTAGTTGTTTACTTGGAATAGCTACCAGGTAGTATCAATGTGCTGTTAACATCAGACTGTCGAACGTCCTTTTTCCTGTTTTTATTTGGTTTATACAAAAATGTGCACAGATACAATAGAAAATATATCATTTGCAAATGATTATGTATATCTATTTATATGTTAGTATGTTTAGAAGTGTTTTTTAGAATATTTTTTTCTTTTAAATGAATGGATTAATATTCACCGATGTGCAGTAACTGGGATTCAGAAAGAGGTATTAACATAGCAAGCTGATTTTATAGAAAAATATTTAATTATTTTATATTTTA
>JBAXDX010000099.1:0-10343 GCA_037140715.1 Ignavibacteria bacterium | reverse complement strand
AATATAATACTTTTTTCTTTAATCGTAAAGGTATTTGTGAAACGTTATACTAGTATCGCCCGGCTCATCCTTACCAGGAGTTTCGGCTTCAGTGTCAGATGTGTTGAGGATTAGGCAATTTGTCTATTTAATTTTCCGCTTTAGCGGCCGGTTTATTTTTGAAAAAAGGGGGATGGGCATAATGTCATTAGCGGAAGGGTTGCCGGTATATAAATTACCATTCCACGGGTTGAAACCTGTGGTAATGGGTTTTAATTCGTTTCATTTTGTCCGATGGGTGGGTTGCCCATTTCATTTTTCCCCGATGGGTATTGTGCCCGTGTCATTTTCCCCGATGGGCGTTGCCACATCGCTGATATATCACGCCCATTCAGGGCTTCGGGTGTCGGGAACTGGTAATTTATTATTTGCATTTGCCCTGAAGGGGCATAATATAACAGCACCGGGCACCGCCCGCCCGGCTTATCCCGTCCTTAATTTCCCTCTTTATTTAATAATAGTCAGCGAATAATCCCAATTTCCGTTGAATAAACAGAAGCGAACTGCATTCGCAGTTGTGTTCAGAAATGATTTTTCATGCAGGATAAAAGATACAACTGACTGAATTTGTCCCCGGTTAATCATTTAATCACAGAAATCATACTTCGGACAATATCTGCCCCTGTCATGGTTTTCCCCAAAACATTTTCTATCGTGTATGACGGGTTATAATTCACAGAAAGAGTCATCTGCCGTCAGGTTTTTGCACGGATAACGCCATGCAAACTCATCGCCCTCGATCAGGCTATCAGCCGACTCAGGTCCCCATGTGCCGGCCGGATATCCGTAAAGTTTAAACTGTGGATTATTCTTCCATGACTCAAATATCGGTTCTATAAATTTCCAGCATTCAATTACATTATCACCACGGGCGAAAAGTGTTGAATCCCCCTGCATCGCATCAACGAGCAGTCTTTCGTAAGGGCTGGGCAGATATAGATTCATCAGGTCGGAATAATGGAAAGTCATGCCGACATTCTGCACATTTAAGCCACTTCCCGGAGCTTTCATACCGAACTTAAGAAGTATCCCTTCATCCGGCTGAATACGCAGCACGAGCTGGTTGCAACTGTCGTGTATATTATTTATTCCGCTAAACAGTTTGTGAGGCGTAGATTTAAAGTGAATTACAATTTCAGTTACGCTTGTCGGCAGTCTCTTGCCGGTACGAATATAGAACGGAACTCCTCCCCATCTCCAGTTATCGATAAAAAACTTTATGGCAATGTATGTTTCCGTTCTGCTTTCAGGTTTAACATCTTTTTCCTCACGATAGCCCGGTATGTTCTGTCCTCTTATTTTGGAGGATGTATATTGTCCCCGTATTATATATTTATCTGCATCCTCCGGCTTAATAGCTCTAAGCGACTGGAATACTTTTAATCGTTCGTTTCTGACCGAATCAGAGTCGAGGCTTGAAGGCGGTTCCATGGCAACAAGTCCTACAAGCTGCAAAAGATGATTCTGCACCATGTCGCGCAATGCACCGGAAGTCTCATAATATCCCCCGCGTCCTTCAACTCCTATACTTTCGCCGGAAGTGATTTCAACGTGATGAATATAGTTTCTGTTCCATATCGGCTCAAATATACCGTTTGAGAATCTGGTAACCAGAACATTTTGAACAGTTTCTTTTCCAAGATAATGGTCGATGCGATATATCTGCTCTTCGTTGAAAATAGTCAGCAGCTTTTCATTAAGCTCCAGGGCACTATTTAGATCATACCCGAAAGGCTTTTCGATAATTATTCTCTTCCAGCCTTCTCCTTTTGACTGGTTTTGTAATCCCTGGCTGCCAAGGCCTGTGGCTGTAATCCCATACATTTCAGGCGCGGTAGCAAGATAATAAAGAAAATTACCTTCCGTTCCGAGCAGTCTGTCCAGATTAGTCAGCTCTTCCTTAATTACCACGTAATCCTGCTCCGATTTAGTATCGATTGAGCAGTAGTAAAGCAATTGCAGGAAGTCTTCAATATTATTTTGATCTTCGCCTTTCAGGCTTTGCCTCATTTTATTCCTGAACCCTTCGCTGCCAAGCTGAGTTCTGCCAACGCCGAGAACAGCGAATTTATAAGGCAGTAATTTCTGTAAATAAAGTTTGTATAACGAAGGCATCAGCTTTTTACTCGTCAGATCACCTGAAGCTCCAAATATTACAAGTAAACAATTGCCGGGTTTTTCCATTTATTCCTCTGTGTTGTATTGTGCCATGACCGGGATATATGTCTTTTCAGTTTTGATATTCTGTCCATTTGATTTTAGTGCGTAACAAATATACCAAAAATTATTATTTCTCAAATCTGCCGGTTTGTTTTTATTACCTGCATAGTTATTAAATCTTAAAGATTTATCAAAAGTCAGCAGTATTCGGGAATTTGCCTGTTGAAGAATTTTCTTAATCTGTTCTGTCAGTCATAATCGTTTCATGGGCAATGAGTATGATTAAGAGAGAAATTTGCAGTACGCCCGGTGCGGATCAGTTATCAAACATTTCCCTGATTTTCCCGCGCATTATTTTTCCAAGGGCGGTTTTGGGCATGTCTTCAAGGAAGAAAATGTGGCGTGGTATTTTGTAGGAAGGTAGCAGAAGCCTTAACGACTGCCGGATGTTTTCTTCATTTACTTCCGGGCTGGCAGCAACGACTGCCGCGGCTACAATCTGTCCCCATTCGTCATCGCGCATTGGGAAGACGCAGGCTTCCGTTACTGATCCCGGTTGTAACAGCGCACTTTCCACTTCCGGCGGATTAATATTTTCTCCGCCTGAAACTATAAGGTCAGTCCGCCTTGATTCAAGGTGTAAATAACCTTCCTCATCCAGGTATCCGGTATCGCCGGTCAGATAAAAATTATCCTGCGGTTCTTTACCTGCTTCATCGGGATTTTTCAGATAGCCTTTCATAACTGATTTACCGGCAACGGCAATCTCACCTGAAACGCCGGTGCCGGGGAAATTCCCCGATTCGTCCAGAATCACAACTCTGTTTGATGCTAAAGGCAGTCCGGCTGTGTCAGCCTTTCCGGGGTTATCATTTAATATGATGCACGTTACCATTGAAGCTGTTTCGGTGGAGCCGTAAACTTTGGCTATTATCCAGCCCTTATCCAGCGCTTCCTTTGCAAGAGTGCTGTTAATCGGTCCGCCTCCGAGGAATACCAGTTTTAGTTCTTTTGGCGGGAGGGCTTTCAGTTCAAGCAGGCGCTTCAATGTAGTTGAAACAAAGGAAGCGAGCGTTGGTTTGTAATGTCCGAGTGCGCTTTTTATATCCTTTGCCTTTAAGGAATCCGGTAAGATAACAGCAGCTCCAAATAAAAAGGCGCGTACCGGAACAGACAATCCGCCGATATGATAAAAGGGAAGACTTGCCAGCCAGCGTTCATTTTCTCCATGATGAATTATTGTATCCGAAGCAAGCGCGCTATGAAGCAGGTTATTATAACTGAGTATAACGCCTTTAGGATGTCCGGTTGTGCCGGAGGTGTAAAGTATAAGTGCATCTGCGTCCGCATCTGTTCCGGCTTCAGTCTTTGCAGGGAAACTTTGTCGGGAGAATGTTTCCTTAACCGGGAAGATAGTCTTATTGCCGGTAATTCTGTCAGCGCAATCGGCATGGACAAAAGTAAAGTTGCTTTTGGAGTGAGTAATAAGTTTTTCAATATCTTCATCGGTAAGCCTTATGTTCATCGGAACGGGAACGGCGCCGGTTCTCCACAGCGCAAAAAGGAGGATGATAAAATCAATATTGTTCCCGCTTACAACTGCCGCGTGCGAACCCGCCTTCACTCCCAGTAAATTCAGCCATGCAGCTGAGCGGTTTATTTTATCGATAAGTTCCGGATAAGTCATGCAACCGCCGGCAGAGATTATCGCCGGCTTATCGGGAATATTATTGTTCTCTGCATTTAAGAGGCTGAAAATCATTTTATATCCGGATAAATCTATGTAAGCAGTGTGTATTCATTAAAAATAATTCCGCCATCCTGAACAATCGGGAATCCGGAGTTTGAGAATAATTCTCCTGTTCCCAGTCCGTGCGAAATATCTTCTTTAACGGTCGAAGCGATGAAGAGCGCGGCACTAAGTCCTATGGGAGATTCAAAGGATGATGAGATAACTGTCTTTATACCATGTTTATCAGCTTCCGAAATAATATCAAGTGTGTTAAGTATTCCGCCAAGCAGCATCGGCTTCAGGATAAGTACCGAACAGGCTTTAAGCTCAATCAGATACCGGGCATCCTGAATTGTTCTGATTGATTCGTCTGCTGCGAGTGGCAGGTCGGTCAGGGCTGAAAGCTTTGCGAGGTTTTCTTTCCCGGATACCGGCTGTTCAACATATTCAGGGTTAAACCTGACCAGTTCTTCAAGATTAGAAGCGGCTTCATCAACGGTCCATTTGCTGTTCAGGTCAAGCCGGAGCGCAACGTCTTTGCCAACGGCTTTTCTTACCGCTGCGATTACCTTCAGGTCTTCTGAAAAATCTTTACGTCCGCATTTAAGTTTAATAGATTTATAACCTGATGCCGCGTATTCTCTTGCCTTCCTTGCAGCATCCGTAACTCCTGTAATACCGATTAAAGAATTAACCTTTACCTTGTTTCTGCTTTTAAGTCCTAACAACTTTGAAAGAGCAGTATTCTTTTCTTTTGCTAATTTTAATATCAGTGCCTGTTCAATGCCGTGGCGGGTGGCGGGGAATAAACTCAGTCCGTTAAGTTTCTTTCTGATTGATTCAATATCATGAATACCGAAATGCCCCGCATTATAAAGCTTCTTTATCTCTTCAATCTTTTTTTTTGCTTCTTCAAGAGTTTCCGAGCCATAATCCAGCAAGGGAGCGGTATTCCCGATAGAAGAAGACGCGGTACTTACAATTATGACATGAAACCCCTGCCTGCCGGTAATCTCTCCTTTGGATGTCAGCATCGGGGATTTAAAGCTTAAGTTATATGGGGAAAAGTCGAACCAGTATGACTTCATAATAAAATTCCGAGTGCGAATAAAAATCCGTAAATAGCCGACAGTTTTGCCGTAAGTTCAAGTGTTTTATTAAGTGCGCTGCCTTCAAGTGTAAAAAGCATCCGGACAATTCTTATGGCAAGCGGGAGCGATAACAGCGGCAGGAATATCCAGACTGCCTGATGAAAAATAAGATAAACAAACAGCGGTGCCAGATAACTGACAATCAGAAGCAGTATATATTGAGCTTTGGCAAACGCGCGTCCGAATATTACGGCGGATGTTCTTTTACCGGCAAGCCGGTCTTCTTCGGCATCGCGGTAGTTATTTACTATAAGTATATTTGTAATAAGCGCGCCAACCGGAACCGAAGCGATAAAGACAACAGGGGAGAGTCTCAGCGTCTGAACATAATAAGTTCCGACTGTGCCTGCAAAGCCGAAGAAGATAAAGACAAATAGATCACCAAGACCGTTGTAAGCCAGCGGATAAGGTCCTGCCGTATAAGCAATGCCAGCTAAAATAGAAAGCGTTCCGATTATTAACACCGGGAATCCTCCCAGATAAACCAGGTACATTCCAAGCAGGAAGGCGGTTCCGAAAGTAAGAGCAATGCCGGCTTTCATTTCTTTTACTGAGATAAGTCCTGAAACAAGTGTGCGCGTTGGACCTGAGCGGTCAGCCGTATCAGCGCCGGATAAGTAATCATAAAGGTCGTTGACAAAATTCGTAGCAGTCTGAATCAGCACAGAGCAGATTAATGCCACTAAAGCTGCCACAGTATTCATGCTTTTTTCGCTGTAAGCCAGCGCGGTTCCAACCAGCACGGGCACAAGCGCCGCCAGCAGTGTCTTTGGACGGCTTGCAAGTAGCCAGCTTTTTAACTTTGCCGGTTTATTTATTTTTAATTGTGTCATATCTTTTATGGAAGTCTTGGGAATTTAGTAAAGTCGGGCTTTCTTTTTTCGAGGTAAGCTTTCCTGCCTTCCTGTGCTTCTTCGCTCATATAATAAAGCAAAGTAGCATTGCCCGCCAGTTCCTGGATGCCCTGCTGTCCGTCGAGTTCAGCGTTAAAGGCAGATTTAAGCAGTCTGAGTGAGAGCGGACTTTTCTCTAATATTTCTTTTGCCCACTGTACACCTTCATCTTCAAGTTCGTCAAGGGGGACTATCTTATTTACAAGTCCCATATCAAAAGCTTCCTGAGCATTGTACTGTCGGCAGAGATACCATATTTCGCGTGCTTTCTTCTGCCCGACCAGCCGTGCAAGATAACCAGCGCCGAATCCCCCGTCGAAGCTACCTACTTTCGGTCCGGTCTGTCCAAATACAGCATTATCAGCGGCAATAGTAAGGTCGCAGATTACATGAAGAACATGCCCTCCGCCAATGGCATAACCGGCTACAAGTGCGATAACCGGCTTTGGGATACTGCGAATGAGTTTCTGCAAATCGAGAACATTAAGCCGTGGCACGCCGTCCCCGCCAATATAACCCTGGTCGCCGCGTATCCTTTGGTCGCCACCTGAGCAGAAAGCGTACCTGCCGTCTTCGGCGGGGCCTTTACCGGTCAGCAGTACTGCTCCGATTTCAGGGTCTTCACGTGCATCAATGAATGCATCATACATTTCAATGACAGTCTCCGGTCTGAAAGCATTTCTTACTTCCGGCCGGTTTATTGTAACTTTGGCGATGCCGTCAAGTTTTTCGTAAATGATATCTTTATATTCTTTCGATTTTATCCAGTTGTATGTCATTCATTCCTCTTTTATGTAAGCATTAAGTACAGGATTTTTTATGTCAGAAATCCGCGCAGCAAATTTAAGAAAACTTCCGGTTTTTCTAAATGAATATTATGCCCGGCGCCATTAACTATTTTATGTATTGCATTTGGAAATATCATTGCCATTTCAGTATTTATCCGGCAGAACTTCTCATCCAGTCCGCCTGTAACCAGCATCACGGGGCATGTAATTTTACCAGGCGAATCCCAAAGCTGAGGCATAATACCGGTTGAAAAGCCTTTAAGCGAGCCGGCAAGTCCTTCGGGGGAGTTTAATAATGTCCTGTTTCTAATTTCAGTTAAGATTTTTCTGGGCAGTAATTTTTGCGAGCGGAACAAAGGAATATTCATCCAGTAATCAACGAAGGCGGTGATACCCTTGTCAATGATTTGTCCGGCTAAGTTTATATCGGCTGAATATCTTTCTTTTCTTTCATGTCTGGCAATTATTCCGGGAGTTGAACTTTCGAGCAGTAAAGCAGAAATCATCTCCGGGTATTTCGAAGCAAAAGACAAAGCCGCCCGTCCGCCCATAGAATAGCCACACAGGACGGGTTTAACAGGTTCATATTTCTTAACCGTTTCATGAATGCCTGTAACAACCGCTTCGGTTGAATAATAGTCTGTCTTATCCGGATAAAGATTCTTCCCGTGTCCGGGAAGATCAACTGCAACAGGATAAAAAACATCAGGCAGTTTATTAATCAGTCCGTTCCAGTCTGAAGCGGAACCGGTGAAGCCGTGAAGAAAGATAACCGGCTGCGCAGGTTTATCAGTTCTTTGTGTCCGTCTTTTTACTTTGCCCATTAATAAATTGCCAAATAATATGTATCTTTGCCTTTGAAGTTCACCGATAAATAACACGGCAAAAATATGAAATATTCATTAATAATCTTAATCATTATGACATTTAGTTTTTTATCCTGCAAGAAAGATGAGTCCCGTCCGCCGGAAGTTCCTTATACGCTTAAGGAGAAGGGGAATATTCCTATTTTTAACGGCAGTAATGCTTTTCAGCAGACGGGCAGGCAGGTATCCTTCGGTCCGCGCAATCCTAACTCGGCGGGTCATCGGGTGGCGCTTGGTTATTTTAAGACGGAGCTTGAGAAATACGCTGATAGTGTAACGCTGCAGAGTTTTATATATCAGGGTTATGGAGATGAAAAGCCTGAGCTGACAAATGTAATTGCAAAATTTAATCCTAAAGCGGCAAAGAGAATATTTCTTTGTGCACACTGGGACTGTCGCCCGCGTGGCGAACAGGATAAAAATCCGGATAAAAGGAATCTGCCGATTCCTGGTGCGAACGATGGTGCAAGCGGCGTGGGTGTCCTGCTGGAAATTGCACGAATTCTTAAGAGTAATCCCGTTGATTATGGAATTGATATAGTTCTTTTTGACGGAGAAGACTATGGGCGTGAAGGCGATCTGAATAATTATTTTCTCGGCTCAAAATATTTTGCTTCGCAGAAGCCCTCCGATTATAATCCGGCTTTTGGTGTGTTGCTCGATTTGGTCGGAGATAAGCAGGCTGTTTTTGCAAAGGAAGGTACTTCTATGCTTTTTGCTCCTGATGTAGTTGATATGATCTGGGGGATTGCTAAAAAGGTAAATGCTTCATCTTTTTCCGATACTGAGGGGCATGTAATTGAAGACGACCACGTGCCGCTTAATCAGGCGGGGCTGACTACTATTGATATTATTGATATAGACCTTGTCGGTGCTGATACGCCGGATGACAGACGCAACTACTGGCATTCTTCCAATGATACAATGGAAAATATCAGCGGAGAAACTCTTCAGCAGGTCGGCAATGTGCTTGTTCAGTTGATTTATTCGCTTAAGTTTGCAGGGATGTAATTCCCTTAATCATAATCATAATCGTACCCGCTTCAGGAAGAATGAGTATGATTAATTTAAGAAATGATGACAGGGAATGGAAAATGACAGAAAGAGATGGATCATAATTCCAGAAAATGAGAAATAACGGCGCGAAATGGACTTTGAATTTCAGGAAATGGATTATGACGGCGCGAAATGAATTATAATTCTATGCAATGAGAAATGACGGCGCGAAATGGAAAATGATTCTATGAAATGAGAAATGACGGCGCGAAATGGAAAATGACGGCGCGAAATGAATTATGACGGCGCGAAATGGAAAATGATTCTATGAAATGAGAAATGACGGCGTGAAATGAAATGTAACGGCAGAACATTACAGGTACTGACAGTCCGGGAAGATGCCACAGGAAAGTGGCTCACAAATAACGAGTTAATAACTTATAGCAGTAAACTAAAATTCAATACAGGGATGAATAATGAAAAACTATAAATCATTTATAATAAGAATAGAGCCGTTTTTGCCGGAATTTATAAGCGGAGTTCTCTGGACTCTCGATATTACCGGTATTAATGAGGAAGAGCCATATCTGAAAATATTCACGGCTGAAGACAGCAGTCTGAATGTTGCCCGAATAGAAGCTCTGCTAAGGAACCTTGCCGAGCAGAATCTAATTTCTGATTTTGAAATCAGCGAAGAAATAATAGAAGAGCGCAACTGGAATGAGGACTGGGAGAAGACGATAAATGTTATTGAAGTTTCTGATAAAATTGTAATTAAACCTACATTCCGCACCTATAATGCAAAAGAAGGGCAGCTTGTTTTAACGATTGATCCCAAAATGTCTTTCGGCACAGGTGAGCATCAGACTACGAAGCTTATGCTTCAGATGGTTGAGAAATATGTCAGACCTGATTTTTCGGTGATTGATGTTGGTACTGGCACGGGTGTGCTTGCCATTGCAGCTGTAAAACTTGGTGCTAAACGGGCAATAGCTGTTGATAATGATGAATGGTGTTATGATAACGGAATCGAGAATTGTGAACTTAATAACGTTTCCGGTAAGGTTCAGATCCTGTTTGGTGAAGTTAAGGATGTCAGCGAAAAGGACTTTGATCTTGTTATAGCCAATATTAATAAAAATATACTGATGGATATAGCGGAAGACCTGACAGGTTGCTTAGGTAAATCCGGTTTATTAATTCTGTCAGGACTGCTGGATACGGACGAAGATGATATAATTAAAAGATATAGCGCGTTATCTCTTGAAGTAACAGATAAAAAACAGATGAACGAGTGGATTTCGCTCGTCTTCAGATATAAATAAAATTTTTCACAGGGCGGAGCTGAAAAAGAGAGTCTTGCGTCATGCTCAGAGAACCACAGTAACGATGTTTTTTTTAATCTTACTCATAATCATAATCTTACCCGCTTAAAAAATGAGTATGATTAAGATTAAGAGATTCAGTATTACCGGTTTGTGTCCGTTACATCTTTCTGAATCACGGATTAAAAGGATTGCACGGATTCCACAGACAGGGCAGGGGGAGAGTCAATGCTGTCAGGTTAACACCATATTGCGCCCCTGCAGGGCTTATGGATTTTATTTTATTTTGTTCGATGGGCGTTGCCCATCGCTGATATATTTCGCCCTTTCAGGGCTGAATTAGCCCTGAAAGGGCGAAATATAATAGCACAGGGCAATCGCCCTGTGAAAAAT
>JBAXDX010000098.1:0-10554 GCA_037140715.1 Ignavibacteria bacterium | reverse complement strand
TAGTTAGACTGACGACCGTTATATGTTCAACTTTCTATCTAATGTTTAACCGCACAGGTATCAGTCGGGAAGGCAACTCGCGGTTTGGGCTGACTGAAGGCAGATATCGGATGGATTCAGGAAGATGAGTATGATTACACAATTAGGATTATGAGAGAAATTTGTCTTACGCCCCCATATTAAACCAGTTCACTTAAAACTGCTGAAATCCCGTAGCACTCCTCATATAATAAGACGATTATATAAATTATTTGACTATCTTTGCGCAATATAAATTTTATATCTATCGGGAGACAGTAAACGTGAAACAGAGGAATAATTATAAACCATATACAAAAGAATCCCATATAAAACCTGAACCAGAACTGTGTCTGCCTAAGGAAGAAGTCCCGAATGAAGAATCACCAGCCTTTCTTTCTATCCTTTACAAGACAGCCGCCCAGGATAAAAAAGAACGTCCCTTAAATCTTAGAGATGTTGAACCTCTGGCTTATATGGATTATCAGAATGAGCTTAAAATAAAAAATGAAGCGCTCCGGAAATTTTGGAAGTTAAATGAGCTTCCGCTTAATCCGTTGGAGATAATTCCCTCTCCTAAAGAGCGGCATTACCGCACTACCTCAAAACGCAAGGCAGTACGCCATACCGGACATATTTCGCTCCTTTTTGCTGATGAAGATATTCATCATGAAAAGAACCAGTTCAGCCATTCAGAGCTTGAACCTAAACAGCATAATATAATTTATCGTTTTCTGCTCGATAAGATAAATGAACCCGCATTTAAGACAATCGGACTTAACCTGAATTACATCATAATCAGGGGAAGCTATACGGAATTTGCAGTAATTTTTAATGTTCATACACTTACAGGAGCGATTGTAAATAAGATAAAAACTCTTGGGGAATACCTTAAAAGGCTGAATATAAATGTAATTTCCGCTTTCATTTACCTCGACCCTACCGAATCTGAATACTATCTTGAGGCAAACCGGCCGGATGAACAGGTAAGTTATAAGAAAGTCTATGGACCGGATAAGCTCTTTGTTAAGACTCCTGGTAAAAAATATTCCTTCTCGCCAACGGCTTTTTCACAGGTAAATGAATCGATGATACCGGTAATGCTGAAGCTGATATCAAACATGGCATTGCCCGCTAAAGCCGAACGTTTTATCGATCTTTACTGTGGCTATGGTTTGTTTTCACATTATTTTGCAGATAACTTCAAGGAAACAATCGGCATTGATGCCGAGGGCGCGTCTATAAAGTCCGCTATTGATAACAGCGTTTATATGTCGCATAAATACAGGGTGCGATTCTTTCCCAAACGAATTACAGATGAAACCCTTGAGGAATTACTGCCTGACAATCCGCTGATGGAGGAATTTTATCTGCTTGATCCGCCGAGGCATGGAACGGCAGAAGGTGTAATAGGCGTAATTGCCGAACGCAAGCCTCTGAAGATAGTCCATATCTTCTGTGGCATCGAGCGGATACCTGCCGAACTAAAGGAATGGAAGAAAAATGGCTATGAGGTTAAAAGTATTCAGCCAATAGATATGTTTCCGGGAACTCCTAATCTTGAGGTACTTATTCTGCTCGAACCTGTTTCTGAATTATAAAGAAGTGTACGGCAAATTTCCCTCATAATCTTAATCATAATCTTATTCTTACTCATTTTCCCCTGAAGCGGGTAAGAGTAAGATTAGGAATATGATTATGAAATAAGAACATTAATCTGTAACAGGTAGCGAATTTCCGTTTATTGCAGGAAGCGTAAAGTAAAAAGTACTCCCGATATTTTCCTGGCTCTCCACCCTGATTCTGCCACCATTCTTCTCAACAAATTCTTTGCAAAGCAGCAATCCTAAGCCTGTGCTTGATTCGTCATCCGTGCCTCTGCGTCCTACCTTTTCAGCCATATTAAATAATTTTTTAGATAAATCTTCCGGCATCCCGATACCGCTGTCGGTTACAGACAGTTCCACCATATTATTTTCTGTTTCTTTGGAACTTACGCTTACTTTACCGCCCTGCCGGGTAAACTTTACAGCGTTTGACAAAAGATTACGCAGAATAGTATTAAGCATAGCCTCATCGGCGAAGACAGTCTGGTTTTGGTCAGTTTCGTAAATTATCTCAATTCCCTTTTGCTTTCCACGTTTAGTTATTATATCAATATTCTGAGAAACTATCTCCGACAGAACTATTTCTATGGGGTCAAAACTTATTACTCCCTGCTGCATACGTGCCCAGTCCAATAAATTACCTAATAACCTAAAGAGTTTTTTTGCTTCCTCGTTCATCTCTTTACTCATCCCGGATATTTCGGACTGAGAGAAATCATCAATGCTCTCGGCAAATATTTCTGTTATTCCTATGAACCCCTGAAACGGGCTTCTTAAATCGTGCGCAATGATAGAGAAGAGTTTATCCTTCTCAGAATTTATTTTTTCAAGCTTTTCTTTAGTTTTAGTCAGCTCTTCCACAAGCACATTTCCATCGGCAAGAGCTTCTTCAGCCAATAATTTAGATTCCTGCAGATCCTCATTAAGTTTCACAAGAGCAAGCTGCGCTGTTTTCCGCTCCGTAATGTCAAGAACAATGCCGGCAATTTTTATCTGCTTACTATTTGAACCGGACTTTACAACAGACCCGACATCATAAAACCATTTATAATCATTTGATTCAGTTAAAATCCGGTATTCAGTTTCATATTTATCAAATTTACCATTAAGATGCCCCCGCATAGCCACCATCATATAATCATAATCATCAGGATGAACCAGATCTGTAAAATCCTTATAATATTTAAACTTATCAGGAGGGAACCCGAGCATTTCGGCTTTGCGGTTTCCGAAAAGAACCCTGCCGGCAGGCATTTCTAATTCCCACCATGCCATATCGGCCGCATTCATAGCAAACTCAAATCTTGAGATACTCATTCGCAAAGCATCTTCCGCATGTTTTCTATCAGTTATGTCTATACAATGTCCGATGTAACCAATAAATTCACCTGTACTGTTATAACTTGGACTGCCATTATCCTCAATCCAGCGGTATTGTCCGTCATGCCGCTTCAGGCGATAATCCATACTAAACTTATCATGCCGGTCAAATGCCGTAACATAGACATCCAGACATCGCTGTAAGTCCTCCGGATACACTCCTTCCGTCCAGCCATTGTCAATCTCCTGTTTAAGTGTACGTCCTGTAAATTCAAGCCAGACGCGATTGAAATGATAACAAAGCTTATCCGTTCCCGCAGCCCAGATCAACGCCTGCCCGGAATCCGCCAAAGTTCTGTATTTCTGTTCGCTTTCACTTAAGTCACGGGTTAATTCCTCAGCAAGTTCATGAGCGCGGATATTAGTATTAATCAGCATCAGATAAAGAACGAATAACAATATGCTGACGCTCGTTCCACCTGCCGCAGTAAACCATACTTTACTGTAATCCAACTCCGCAGTAATGGAATCATATTGAGTAAACCGCGAATACCATAAAGTCTCCTTGAAATAAATAGAATAATCCATAGAAAATAATGGAGTGACCATTGCGTTCTTATCAATAACCTGTTTATTATCATAAAGCAGAGCATTTTGATTAAATGAAAATTTATCAAATATTTCCAGACGGATATTTTTTTTAATCAGGCTTTGATAATCCTCAAAAACATCTCTCATCAAATAATTCATTCGATGATACTCTTCAAAAATACCTTTCATCAAATCATTCATTTGATATGTAATAAAAACCCATCCTTGTATAGCAAGCCGGCGCTCTCTTACATTCTCATATGGCATTCCCTTCCTGTAAACAGGCGCACACATAAAAGCATCCGCATGGATATCTTCATTAGTTTTCCCAGTCGTAATTTTCCTGGAAAGAGCAACTGTATTAATATCTCTGGCTATTTCCATTGATTTCCGGCAGACCGGGTCAGAAAACATATCGTATCCAAAAGATCGCAAATTTCCATCGGAAGATGGTTCTATGTATATAACCGGAGTATATATTTCTCTTTTGCCTGCCGGTCTGACAGAGTATTGCCGAAATCCTTCGCTTTGCATTTCCTTTTCATGCGAAGCTAACTGATTTGGAGTAATTATAGCCAGGTATCCGGCTCCATGAATTCCCTGTGAATTTCTCTCAACCATCTGACTCGCGGAAAAATTTTGCCATTTGCTTTGCGTTATTGTGTCAGAATTTTCAAAAAAAGCGGCTCCGCTTCGAAGCAATTGGGCGTGCGTATGAAGCCTTGCCGATATTTTATTATTAAGTTCTGTACACATTAAACCAAACTCGGTTTTTGCGTCAGTTTCAACCTTTGTTTTTAATAAGAGACAGACAATAAAAGTTATAAGCAACCCCCCGGTTAATAAAACCAGAGCCAGTAAAAGTCGCTTTCTTTCCAGCCAGACAGATTTATTCTTGAGAAATTTCATTGACATACCAGACTCTTTGCAGGGGTTAAAAATATCTTAGTTAATATGATTTTCAGATTTGAGGAATAAAGGTAATAATTTTCAGGATAAAAGACATGAAAATATTTTGCATCAGGTTAAAACCAGCAATATTTTCTTTTATAATCATACTCGCTTCACAAAGGAAATGAGTATGATTATGAAATAAGAACATTAATCTGTAACGGGTAGCGAATTTCTGTTTGTTGCAGGAATCGTAAAGTAAAAAGTACTCCCGATATTTTCTTGGCTCTCCACCCGGATTCTGCCACCATTCTTCTCAACAAATTCTTTGCAAAGCAACAATCCTAAGCCCGTGCTTGATTCGTCATCCGTGCCTCTGCGTCCTACCTTTTCAGCCATATTAAATAATTTTTTAGATAAATCTTCCGGCATCCCGATACCGCTGTCGGTTACAGACAGTTCCACCATATTATTTTCTGTTTCTTTGGAACTTACGCTCACTTTACCGCCCTGCCTGGTAAACTTTACAGCGTTTGACAAAAGATTACGCAGAATAGTATTAAGCATTTCCTTATCCGCGTAAACAGTCCGGTTCTGGTCAGCTTCATGAATTATCTCAATTCCTTTCTGCTTCCCGCGTTTAATTATTAAATCAATATTTTCAGAAACTATCTCTGATAAGACTATTTCTGTTGGATTAAAACTAATTGCTCCCTGCTGCATACGCGCCCATTCCAGTAAATTATTCAACAGCAAAAAGAGTCTTTTTGAAGTAACGTGCATCTCACAGGCCATCTCGGATAATTCATCCTGAGGGATGCTGTTAATATCCTCAGCCATTAATTCTGTTAATCCTATGAACCCCTGAAACGGGCTTCTTAAATCGTGCGCGATGATAGAGAAAAACCTGTCCTTTACTGAATTTAATATCTCAAGTTTTTCTTTGGTTTTAGTAAGTTCTTCTTCATCGGAGTCACGCTTAGTAATATACCTGTAAAACCGCTTTTTAACTATGAAAAGACCGAT
Source organism: Ignavibacteria bacterium (assembly GCA_037140715.1). Lineage (GTDB taxonomy): Bacteria > Bacteroidota > Ignavibacteria > Ignavibacteriales > SURF-24 > JAUZPB01. The sequence goes on along the minus strand of JBAXDX010000098.1, from coordinate 5,101 downwards.
AAGTACGATAGCCCAGAGAATGCCATATCCCAGCAATAAATTAGTTGTCTGACTTATAATTGCCTGCCGGTAGTTCTTCCACAAAACGGAAGAACTTATTCCTCCTCTTATCTCGCCAATTTTATATCCTTGCACCGCATGGCATTTTAAACAGCCTTCAGTAGTAATCAGAGGTCCCATGTAACGGAAATATTTTTCATTATTAATTAAGTCAAATCCTGAAAATTCTTTCGCCCCTTTTTCAAATTCATTTAAAGCTCTGGTTTCCCATTTATCGGGAGCATTTTCCTTGCGAACAGGATTAAGGCTTGTAATATGACTAATAATTCCAAATTGCTTATAGGATAGTTCATAAACCTGGCGGGTAATGTAAGCAGGGTTCATAAGAGTAAGTTTTCTTTTTGAAGGCGTAATAATATCTCTCTCAGCTATATTTGAGAGAAAAGGGTTGGGAGGAGTTTCCTTTGTTGTTGGAACGTAAACACCGCCGTGCATTGTCGCCCATAAACGAACCATTAAATCTTTCTCATAACCCTTATAAGCCTCTCTTTTGGCAAGCGTAATCGTTTCTTCATTAACTGTTTTATACGACCACGCGATTATTCCCGTAATAATAATTGTCCAGCCTGCAAATAAAAAATAAAATACTACCTTCAATGGGTACTTACCCTGTTTTTTTGCTATATCTGATAACTTCATTTCTACTTACCTTAATAAACTTATTTCTGAAATAAATTAAACTTACTAACTCATTTTACGCAAAAATGTCAGAACTATGATTCATTTCCTGCTGACTGCACTGTCATGGAAATCAAATAAATCATAGTTCTGACAGATGAAAATTATTCTATAACGTTTTTATTTGTTGCAGGAAGCGTGAAATAAAAAGTAGTCCCCTTCCCCTTCCCGCTTTCTACCCATATTTTGCCACCATGCTTTTCAACAAATTCCTTGCAGAGCAATAAACCTAAACCGGTACTCATCTCTCCATCAGTTCCTTTTGAACCGATTTTTTCGCCTATCTTAAACAGTCTTTCTATCACGTCTTGTGACATGCCAACACCCGTATCACTTACGGCTGTTTCTATCATTTGACCGGCAGTCTCATTAATGCTGATAGTAACCGTTCCATCCCGATGCGTAAATTTTATGGCATTCGATAACAGATTCAATATAACCGAGCGCACCATATTCTCATCTGCATATATATCAACAAGTCCGGCAACTGAGTTAGTTAAAGTAATCCCCTTTTGTTTGCTTCTCCCCTTCATTGTTTCGATACTTTCGGCAACCATGCCGGAAAGTGAAAATTCTTTCGCATGAAAAATCATTGTGCCATTTTGCATTCGCGCCCATTCGAGTAAATTTTTCAACAGCTTGAAAATATTACTTGCCGTCTGGTACATAATCTTACCATATTCCGATAATTCCTGAGCCGAGAAATTGCCTGCCTGTTCAGCCATGGATTGTGTCAGTCCTAAAAATCCATGGAAAGGTCCCTTCAAATCATGCGCAATAATTGAGAATAATTTAGTCTTGCTGGCATTGAGTTCCTTCAACTGATTGTTTTGTTGCTGAATAATAAATTCTGCCTGCTTTCGTACTGTAATATCGCGGGTTGAAGCATAAAAACATTGCCGGTCATCAAGCATAATCCCTGTACCGTTGATTTCAACATCTAAGAATGAGCCGTCCCTGCGGCGATACTGTGTTGTAAACATACCGGGGGACTGTATTAGTTCTCTTATCATCAGCAACAGTTCATCGACCGGATACTGCATATCCCAGTCTGCAACATTAAGCCGTAGCAATTCTTCACGCGTATAACCGAGCATAGTACAGAAAGCCATATTAACCTCTACGATATTCCCATGAACGTCAAGAATGTAAATACCATCGCTTGCGGTTTGCATCAATATCTGGTTGCGCAGAGCCAGGGCAGCAACTGCCTGTTTGCGTTCTGTGATGTCATAGCACTGACCAATATAACCAATAAATTCGCCCTCGCTGTTATAACGCGGGGCCCCGTCATCCTGAATCCAGCGGTATTGCCCGTCATATCGCCTGAGGCAATAATCCATACTAAATTTCTCCCACCGGTCAAATGCCGTAATATAGCCATTCAGACAGTGCTGTAAGTCCTCCGGATGCACACCTTCCGTCCAGCCATTACCCATCTCCTGTTCAAGTGTACGTCCTGTAAATTCAAGCCAGATACGATTAAAATAATAGCAAAATTTATCTGTTCCTGCAACCCAGACCAGAATATGCCCGGAATCAGCTAAGGTTCTGTAGTTCTGTTCGCTCTCACGCAATGCATTTTCCACCTGCCTGCGTTCGGTAATATCGCGGGCTGAAGCATAAAGATAAAGCCTGCCCTCCAGCGTAATTCCACTGCCATTTATCTCAACATAGATGGAAGAACCATCCTTACGGCGATGCTGTGTTATAAATATATCCGGGTTTTTTATTAATTCTCTTACCTTTGCCAGCAGTTCCTCATTCTGCCATTGAGTATCCCAGTCAGCAACATTGAGCCGCAATAATTCTTCGCGCGTATAACCCAGCATTCTGCAGAAAGCCTCATTAACTTCTACGACATCCCCCTGATCATCAAGAATGTGAATACCATCGCTTGCAGTCTGCAACAATATCTGGTTACGTAAAGCTAAAGTTTCAATGGCTTCTTCCGCCTGCTTATGTTCGGTAATATCCTGCACATTAACCACTCTGTATAAAATATTACCTTTTTCATCCTTTACAGTAGTAATATCAATTAATACAGGGAAAATAGTCCCATCCCTTCGGATATGCCTGGATTCCCAAAAATAATGTCCACGCTGATGAGCTTTCTCTATATTAGTCCTGATTTCATTCCGGCTTTCAGGAGCAAAAACAGAAAAGATAGGTTTTCCAATTAATTCCTGAACAGTCCAGCCATGCATTTCAGCGAAGGCCGGATTCATAATCCCTAAGAAATCAGCTTTTGCATCTCCTACAACAATACCCCATTTTGCATTCTCAAAAATATGCTGCCATTGTTTTAACTGCTCTTCAGCAACTGTACGCTCAGTAATATCATGAACTAACGCAAACAGCACTTTCTTCCCTTTCCATGTATATATGCCACCAACAATTTCAACAGGAAATACCGTCCCGTCTTTTTTCTTATGATACCGGAGAGGAATAAATATACTCCCCTGACTTATTACCTGTTCGATGGAAGAAAAGCTCGCATGAGATTCACTGGTAATATCATAGGCCGACATTCCGGAAAGAAATTCCTCCCTGCTGTAGCCATACATTGAACAATGTGCTTCATTCACATCCAGAAATTTATATGTTTTTAAATCGAAAATGGAGATAGCATAGATCTCATTATTGAATATCGTTTTGTACTTGGCTTCGCTTTCTCTTAAGTCCCGGATTAATTCCTCCGCCAGTTTATGAGCCATAATATTAGTATTGATAAGAGAAATGTAAAGTACAAATAACAAGAGACTGATGATTGTTCCGCCTGCTGCAATGTACCATATTTTACTGTAATCTAAACCCGACACCCTGGAGCTATGTTGCATAAACAACAAATACCATTGATGGTTGTTGAAGGAAATCGAAGTTTGCAGAGAAAATAATAAAGAAGATGTTATATCCTTATTAATTACTTTCTTACTGTCATAAAGAAGAGAGTTCTGCCGATATGAAGAATCATCAAATATTTTCAGATGGATATGTTTTTCTTTAATGGTTTCGTAACCGCCGAGAATCCCCGCCATCATATCATCCATACGGTAAGGACTGTAAACCCACCCCTTAATTGCGTGCCGGCGCTCTTCTACAGTCCCGACCGGCATTCCTTTCTTATAGACAGGAACAAACATAAGCGTGCCCGCCTGGATATCCTCATTTGTCTCCTGAATAAGCGTAATTTTCCCGGAAATATCCGCAATATTAGAATCTCTGGCTGTTTCCATGACTTTTCTGCGTACCGGCTCAGAAAACATATCGTAACCAAAAGCACGCAGGTTTCTGCCGGAAAACGGTTCAAGGTATATAATTGACGTATATATTCCTCTTTTGCCTGCCGGTCTGACAGAGTATTGCGGATATCCTTCGCTCTGAATTTTCTTTTCATGCAGGGCTAACTGATCTGGCGGAATTATAACTGAGTAACCAATCCCCTGGATTCCGGGCATGTTCTTCTCAATCTTCTGACTCACATAATAATTTCGCCATTCATCCCGGGTTATTGTATCTGAATGCTCAAAAAAAGCAGCACCGCTTTGTAGCAACTGGGCGTGTGAATGTAGTCTCGCAGATATTTTATTTCCAAGTTCGTTACAAGCAAAAGCGAACTCGGTTTTTGCATTTTTTTCAGTATCCGCCTTTGAAATAAGACAGACTGTCAGCGTCAGGAGCAACCCGCCTGTCAATAAAATCCATGCCGGCAATGATCGTTTCTTTTGCAGTTGCAGGACAGATATGTTCTTAGAGAATTTTCTTACAAAATTAAAGATAACATTTGATTGTGAATCATTAGAATTACTAATTGACATATCCGCCTCTTTGCCAGTGATTAAAATATTTTGATTTTACAAATTCTCAAACTATTTATAAACTCATTTTTTAAGACCCGGGTGGCAAAGTACTAATTTTTAGGATAAAAGGTACAAATAAATTAATGGATGACCAATAAATTTTGCTCTTAAATGAACATTTATCCCCATAATACGGTATGATTGCATAATGTTCCGTCTCATTACATGTAGCCATATAAATATTATTTATTCCTTATTTTGAACCGCTTTCGTCTGCAGTTATCATTCCTGACTGAACGGCAAAATATCTCATTGTGAGACAAAATAATCCATTGCACGCCGTCATTTCTCATTGCACGGCGTCATAATCCATTGCACGCCGTCATTTCTCATTGCAGAGAATTATAATTCATTGCACGCCGTCATTTTCCATTGCACGCCGTCATTTTCCATTGCACGGCATCACAATCCATTGCACGCCGTCATTTCTCATTGCAGAGAATTATAATCCATTGCACGCCGTCATTTTCCATTGCACGGCATCACAATCCATTGCACGCCGT
>JBAXDX010000097.1:0-10638 GCA_037140715.1 Ignavibacteria bacterium | reverse complement strand
AGTGTCAAAACCGACTTTTTAGTGTGGTTGTCGATACTTTTAGACTGTCCTGGCACTCTATTTGACTATAAGCAGATGCTTATTTTTTCTTCATGAAAATTAATTATGTCAAATCCGTAAATATTTTAGCCGGAGCGGAGAGCATTGTATAAAAAGCCGGGTATTTTAATAAAAGCAATGATGTTTTTCCTCAAATTAAAGTCATACAGGGATACGATGTACCCTGAATTGATCAAATCGCATATTTGTATTTGCCCTGCATTAACATGACAGCATTGCATGGACTTGCATTTCTACTGTTCATAATCAGAATCTTTGACAAATTAATATCTGGTAATCCATAAAAATCATAAAAAACATAAGAATCATAGTTCCGGATAAATTTTGTGTAGTATGATTGAGTAAGAATAAAAATATAGAAATCCGTTGTATGCCCTTTAATAAAACGAATGAAAGCTTTTTGCCAGAAAATTTGTAATAAGTAAAGATAAAATCGCAAGACAAAAGCCCGCTATTGAAAATATTATTACCTTTTTACCCTGCCACCCGCCCACTATTTTACTAAAAATACCAACTCCGTATAAAAGCCAGATTGCCGCCGTTGCCACAAGTTTAGGGTCGAAGTAATTAAAATTCGGGAATGCCAGCGGAAGCCAGATAATGCCGATTGTAATAGCAACCGAGAGAAGCGCGAACCCGATTACTAATGAATAATAGCTGAGCTGTTCTAAAATCTCAAGGCTCGGCAGGCGGTCGAATACCAGTCCGAAGTGATTAAGTTTAATCTCTTTATGAAGTATCCAGAATAAAATGCCATAAACGGCTGAAATCGTGATGCCGGAATAGCCCAGTAGTGCGCTGATTACGTGCAGACCAAGCATACGGCTGCGCAGTAGTTCCTTAACTGCCAGAAAGTCCTGAACAAAAATTGAGGAAACCAGTTGGAAGAGTATCGAGAAGATTATGATAAACATGCCAGTGCCGCGTATATCGGTCAGCAGTTCAAGAATAAAATAAGAGCAGCTGACGGAAAAAGCCAGAACGGTAAATATCTCAAATACGTTAGTAATAGGCGGATGGTTGAACTCTATGGTTCTGATAAGCAGATAAACCGCGTGCGCAAGCAGGGTAACGAAAAGGAAAATCCTTTTTGAGTTGGCAAATTTATTCTTTTCCTTAACAAAATCATAAAGATAGACGAGAAACGTCAGGCAATAGAAAACAGGCAAAAGAATATTAAGGGTCTTTACCGCGGGATACATATTATTCTCTTCATTAAATGACTGATGGGTTCAAATTTAAGAAAAGAAGCAGACATAAACAAGGGACTGCCAGACCCGCCGGTCAGTTTATGCGGGTGTATGACAAATTATTCTCTTAATCATAATCATTTTTTATGTGGAATTTATTATAAATATTATTATTTTTCATTAGTTTAGTTTAGAAAAAATGACTACCCGGAAAACTTACAACCAGCCTGAGTATGTTAAGGTTATATTATAATTTTCAAACAAAGAGACTTGTATGTCAATTAATAATTCTAATAATCCGAAATCAAATACTATCGTTAATTTAATAAAGACATTTCTTAACTATAGAACTATCTGGTATCTGGACAGAAAACGAGTATGGCTTGCGTTAGCCTTACTGACAGGCGGACTGTTGCTGACGCTTACAATCTGTCTCTTATTAAAAGCCGATGTCGAGACAAAAGCAGAAAATGAATTTGATTTAACGTGCACTGACCTTAATAACAGAATATCGGCAAGGCTATATACACACGCACAGTTAGTCCGAAGCGGAGTCGCTTTCTTTGAGAATTCTGAAACAGTAAATCGCAACAAATGGAAAAACTTTTCCGCGAGTCAGAGAGTTGAGAAAAATTCAAAAGGAATCAGGGGAATCGGATATGTATCTATAATCCGGACGAATCAGTTCATAATGCATGAAAAAGAAATTCAACACGAAGGGTTTCCACAATACTCTGTCATACCGGCAGGCAAAAGAGAAATATACACACCGGTTACATACATAGAACCATTCTCAGACGAGAACTTACGACTTTTTGGTTATGATATCTTCTCCAATCCAGTCTGCCGGAAAGCAATGGAAGTCGCCAGGGACCTTAATACTGAATGTCTTACCCATAAAATCACGCCCGTACAGGGAACAAATGGAAATATTCAGGCGGATGCTCTTATGTTTGCACCTGTTTATAAGACAGGAATGCCGAAGGAAAATATAAAAGAACGCCGGAACGCTATACAGGGATGGGTTTTCATTACATATAAAATGGATAATCTGATAACCGGGATATTTGAAGATTATAAACGAAATGGTGTTTTGAGTATCGGAATTATTGAAGAATGGCAAAGCCTGATTAAAAGAAATATCCGCCTGGAAATATTTGATGATTTTTCATTTAACCAAAACGTCCTTCTTTATGACAACCGGCAGACTATTGATAAAAAAGTAATCTCCTACCCTTTATTCTCTCTTAAATATTCTGTCAGCTTTGGCAACACTCTGTGGTATTCGCGGTTTACACAATATGCTCCTGCCGGGGCCGGTTTAGATTACAGTAAAGTATGGTACGCCGCAACAGGCGGAACAGGCATTAGTATTTTATTATTTGTCGTTTATCTTCTGCTCATTAATACGAATATCCGCGCTTATGAACTGGCTGAGAAATTAACCAGGGGCCTAAGCGAAAGCGAAACTAAATATAGTTCAATGATTTTCAATATTTCAGATGTAATCTGCATAATTGGTGAAAATGGCGTATTAAAATATATCAGCCCCAATATTGAGAAATGGTTCGGAGGATGGCAGCCGCAGGACCTTACAGGCACAGACGGCTGGTTAATGGTTCATCCGGACGATCTGGAGCGCACTCAAAAAAAATTCTTTTCTCTTCTTGAAAAGGATAATTCGGTAAAAACTATGGAGTTCAGGTTAAAATGTAAAGACGGAAGTTATAAACCGATACATCTTACAGCTGTCAACCTTATGAATGACCCGGTAATTAATGGCATTTTGGCAAATTATCATGACATAACCGAACGAAAGCAGGCGGAAGAAGCATTGCGCGAGAGCGAACAAAACTACAGAAATCTGGCAGATTCCGGACCTGCCCTGGTCTGGGCTTCCGGAACGGATAAGCTTTGTTATTATTTTAATCGCGTCTGGTTTGAATTTACAGGACGGACACCTGAACAGGAAACGGGCAACGGCTGGGCGGAAGGCGTGCATCCGGAAGATTTACAGTACTGTCTGGATATTTATACAGGGTCGTTTGACCGGCAGGAAAAGTTTAACATGGATTACCGCCTTAAACGGTATGACGGCGAATATCGCTGGCTTCAGGACAACGGGTACCCAAAATATAACAGCCTGGGCAAGTTTACCGGCTATATCGGCCATTGCATTGACATAACCGAACGAAAACAGTCGGAGGAAACTCTGCGTCTGCGCGAGTCTTATCTGTCAGCTATTATCGAGAACCAGCAGGGCATGTTCTGGCTGAAAGATATGAACGGCAAAGTTCTTATGGTAAACAGGAAATTCTCAGATTCACTCGGCGTTGATAATCCTGAATCGTTTGTCGGTAAAACTGATTTCGACTTATGGCCGCAGGAACTGGCAGATAAATATATTGCGGAGGACAACAGGGTTACAGAGACAAAAACAATAATCGTAACTGAAAACTATACTTTAGATAACGACAGGGTCAGATGGAGCGAAACTTTTAAAGCTCCTGTTATTGATAATCAGGGGATGGTAATTGGCACAACAGGATATTCTGTTGATATCACCGAACGGAAAGTCGCTGAACTTGCGCTTCTGAAACTCAATGAAGATTTGCAAATATCGAAAATGTATATTGAAGAAAATCTGGTTCAGGAACATGTACTGGTGGAAGAACTTACGCTCACTAAAGAAATGCTTGAAAAGATAAATTCAGAGAAGGACAAGCTTTTCTCTATCATTGCAAACAATTTGAAAAGCCCGTTTCAGGGTTTTATGGGACTGACAGAATCAATGGCTGAGAATATTGACAGTTTCTCTCAGGCTGAATTATCCGAAATAGGACGCGAGATGCACATTACTTCCAAAAACATCTATACGATGTTAACTAATTTGCTGGAATGGGCACGTATGCAACAGGGGATGATAAAGTTTAATCCAACGGAAATAGTTTTATCGGATATAGTTTCTGAAAATATTGATTTAATAATTAAAGACGGAAAGCAGAAAGAAATTGAGATAACTCACGAAATAGACCAGGACCAGACTGTTAACGCAGATGAGATCATGCTTAATACTATTCTGCGTAATCTTTTGTCAAATGCAGTAAAGTTTACTAAGCGGGGAGGGAAAGTAAGTGTAAGTTCTAAAGTAACAGAAAATAATATGACAGAAATATCAGTACGCGACAGTGGCATCGGGATGTCGGGAGACTTTTCTGACAAATTATTCAAGACAGATGAAAAAGTCGGGCGCAAAGGGACGGACGGAGAATCAGGCACTGGCTTAAGTCTGCTTCTTTGCAAAGAATTTACAGCAAAGCATGGCGGCAGAATCCGAGTGGAAAGCGAGAAGGGAAAGGGAAGCATTTTTTACTTTACGATTCCGGCAGCGGATAAAGATCCCCGGTACACAATAGAATGATTCTCCTTAAATTAATTACACATAGCATCGCGTATATAACTTTATAATGAATTAATAAAAGCAACGCAGTAAGAATATGATGACTGCCCTGACCGCCTGAAAGATATAATACCATAAAACATGACGATTCATATTAAGTACGAACCTCTTCGCGGAGAGATACTGGGCTATTGCGAAACTACAATGCCCGACCGCGAAATGATAATCCGGTAAGATAACGTATGATTCCGCCCTATTTTCGCATATCTAAGTTGTATCCGTAAAAAAATAGAACGATTTTTTCTCATAATCACTCATGTTACGCAAAATTCATCCTGACTATGATTTATATATAACGCAATCAGCATGAAATGAATCATAGTTATGATATTTTTGCATAACATGAATGAAAAAAATAAACGGATCAACCGACTCGCTTCAGAAAAATTAATTTAAAATATATTTGATATGATGATTTTTAAGACTATTTTCAGTAATATTTAATTTTAAGGCTCTATAGATTACGATTATTTTGCGTAAACTAAAAAGAACCTGCTAATTGTCATGGAAAGCCGAAAGCTTTTCCCAAAAGGATAAATATTATATTAAACATATAGTGAAAAAAGCATGAACGATAAAAATCAAAAAACGATACTCCTTGTGGAAGATGAAGCTGTAATAGCCATAACCGAGAAAAAGACTATTGAGAAATTCGGATACAATGTTATCACCGCGAGTTCCGGCGAAGAAGCTGTTGAGATATTTAAGGAAAGTAATTCAATAGACCTGATAGTTATGGATATCAGTATGGGTGGTGGTATCAATGGCGCAGAAACAGCAGAATTGATTCTGAAAGAACACATGATCCCTATTGTGTTTTATTCGACCCATACAGAACCTGAAATGGTAAAGAAAATAGAGAATATTGCATCATACGGTTATGTGGTAAAAAATTCCGGACCTGCGATTCTCGATGTGTCTATAAAAATGGCTTTGCGTCTCTTTGAATCGCAAATGAAAGAATTTGAACATGATGCTTTCCGAAGAAGAATCTACGAGAGTTCCAGACTGCCGATTGTTATACTTGACAGCCGGACTTATCAGATTATTGACTGTAATCCGGCTACTGTTTCCATCTATGCTTTCTCCTCCAAACAGGAAACTCTTGGTAAAACTCTGTTGGATGTATCTGCGCTTCTGCAATATGATGGAACACCTTCATCTGAAAAAATAAAGTATTTTATAAATAAAGCTCTGGCTGAGGGTAAGGTCATTTTTGAATGGCTGCATCAACGATTCAACGGAGAGCTATGGGATGCCGAAGTCCATTTGATGAGTTTTTATTCAAATGGACAAAAATTTTTACAGTTTACTCTTCAGGACATCACCGAGCGTATGCAGGCCGAAGTTGCTTTGCGGGAAAGTGAAGAGAAGCTGAATACTCTTTTCAGCTCAATGACCGAAATGGTGGTGTTGTATGAACTGGTGTTTAACGAACAGGGCGATGCGGTGAATTACCGGATAACCGATTGTAATAATGCATTTACTAAAGTTACCGACATAAAAAAAGAAGATGCCATAGGAAAACTTGCTACAGAAGTTTATCAAACTGATGTCCCGCCATATATGAAAGAATTTGCTCATGTGGGATTAACAGGCATTCCGTATGAATACTCAACTTACTTAGCTCCGATAGACAAATACTTTATTATATCAGTAGTTTCGCCTAAAAAAAAACATGTAGCGACCATTGCGACTGATGTTACCGCTATCCGGCAGATACAGGGGGTGATATCTAATATAAACAAAGAACTCGAAAATTACCTCTACATAACATCCCACGATCTCAAGGCTCCGCTGGTTAATATCCAGGGGTTTAGCCAGCGTCTGCAGAAACAGGCGGATTCCATAAAGGCCGTTCTGGATGAGTGCCAGCTTGAGACAAAAACAATGACGACTTTGGATAAAATTACTAACGAAGATATTCCCCGTACCCTGAGCTTCATTTCTTCGAGCGTAATCAAAATGGATACTCTTTTAAACGGACTTCTCCAGATATCCAGAACCGGACAAATTATGATGGTTATAAAAAAGGTCGACATGACCCAGTTATTCAAAACTATCATTACGTCTTTTAATTTTCAGCTAACTGAACTTTCCGCTAAAGTGATAGTTGAAAAACTATCCGACTGCTATGGAGACGAAAATCAGCTTAATCAGCTCTTCTCAAATATTATAAGTAACTCAATTAAATACAGAGATAACGCAAAGCCATTAGTTATAAACATTTCAAGCCATACACAATACAATAAGGTTACTTACAGTATAAAAGATTCGGGAGTGGGAATCGCACCGAGACATCTTGAAAAGATATGGAATATATTTTACAGGGTAGATTTCATGGCGAAGGAAGTAGGCGAAGGACTCGGCTTAAGTATTGCCAAAAGAATTACCGACAAGCATAAAGGCAAAATATGGGCTGAATCTGAAGAAGGAAAAGGAAGTGTTTTTTATGTCGAATTACAAACAAACGTGTTTACTGAGTAAGAATAAGGAATATAAAAATGGAGAGTTTTCCAAAATTTGGTTCAATAAATACACTATTAAACAATAAATCTGCCCGGAAGCCGGAAAAAAAAAGGATATGGACGGCATTGGTTTTATTGATGTCAGGTTTGCTTCTGACACTAACAGCCAGTCTTGTAATGAAAAGCTTTATTGAAAAAAATGCTGAAAAAGAATTTATCTCCACTTGCACCGAGATTAATAATAAAATACTGACAACACTCCTTACTGATGCCCGGCTGCTTCGAAGCTACACCTCTTTTTATGAAAATTCCGATATAGTAACACGGAACAGCTGGCGTAATTTTTCAACGGGTCAGATGATTGAAAATAACTCATCAGGAATTTATGGAGTCGGGTATGCTGCCATAATCCTGCCCGGACAGTTAACCCTGCATGAGAAGAAAATTCAAAGCGAAGGATTCCCGCAATACTCTGTCAGACCAAAAGGCAAAAGGGAAATATATACATCAATTATATACACAGAACCATTCTCCGGTGAGAACTCACAATCTTTTGGTTACGATATGTTTTCCGAACCGGTTCGCAGAACGGCAATGGAAAAATCCAGGGATAATAATCTTGTATCTCTTTCCGGGAAAATAATGACCGGCAAGGGGACAAATGAAGATATGCAGGCGGGCATGCTTATGTATGCCCCTGTTTACAGGAAAGGAATGCCAACTAACACTGTTGAAGAGCGCCGGCACGCTATCATAGGATGGGCTTACAGTTCTTATAAAATAAATAATCTGATGGCAAATATTCCTGGCGCTTACGAAACTGTTAAAGAAAAACATATTAATCTGAAAATATCTGACGATTCTTTATACAGCCATAACGCCATGCTTTATGACAACAGAAAAATGATTAATACATCTGCAATATCTCCTTCCGTATTTTCTCTGCAAACATCTCTTACTTTCAATAATCATCAATGGTATCTGCTGTTTACACAACATGATCCCGGTATGTCAGGTTTAGATTACAGTAAAATGTGGTTTACTGCGGCAGGCGGAACAATCATCAGCATTTTGCTATTTATTATTTACCTGATGTTAATAACTGCTAATATCCGCGATCGTCAGATGTGCGAGAAGTTAACCCGCAACCTGGACGAAAGTGAACATAAATATAAAACTTTAGCAAACTCCGGACAGATACTGGTCTGGGCTTCGGGAACGGATAAACTTTGTTATTATTTTAATCAGGTCTGGCTTGAATTTACAGGACGGACACCTGAACAGGAAATGGGCAACGGCTGGACTGACGGAATACATCCGGATGACTTTCAGCGCTGCCTCGATATTTATACATCGGCATTTGACCGGCGCGAAAAGTTTAGCATGGATTATCATCTGAAACATCATGACGGACAATACCGCCGGATTAAAAACAATGGTACTCCCGGTTATAACAGCTCCGGTGAATTTATCGGCTACTTCGGACACTGTTATGACATCACCGGACTCATACTATCCGCAGAAGCTCTGAAACTGCGCGAATCATATATGTCTTCTATTATTGAAAATCAGCCCGGTTTGTTATGGCTAAAAGATATTGACGGAAAATTTCTTGCTGTAAATAGTAAGTTCCTGAATTCATTCGGTTTCAATAACCCTAATTTACTTATAGGTAAGACTGATTTGGAATTATATCCCCGTGAACTGGCTGACAAATACATTAAGGACGACCTGAAAGTTATAGAATCAAAAAAACCAGTCGTAACTGAAGACTCAATTTCAGATAATGGCGTTGTTAAATGGTTCGAATCTGTTAAAACACCTGTTATTGATGACAAGGGAAGAGTAATTGGGACAACAGGATATTCCATCGAGATAACCGGGCGGAAACAGGCTGAAGAAACATTGCGAAAAAGTGTTTCCAGATTTGAGCTTGCCATGAATGTTGCTGATATGGCCTGGTGGGAAATGGAGCTGCCGGAAGGCAATATCTTCTTTGGAAAACGCAAAGCCGAAGTACTCGGATTCCCTCCCGAAAAATTTAAACATTATAAGGACTTTACGGATTTAGTTCACCCTGATGATTATAACCACATAATGAATGCTATGCGCGGACACCTCTATGGAGCATTTGATAAATATGAAACTGAATACCGGATTCAAACCAGTTCAAATAATTACAGATGGTTTTATGATATCGGAGCTATCATTGATACTCATCCCGGTGGAAAACCAAGAAGAATCGCCGGACTTGTTATTGATATTACAGAACGAAAAATAGCACAGATGGAACTTCTGAAACTTAATGAAGAATTGCAAATATCAAAGGCTGCAACTGAAGAAGCTCTGGCTGAAAGAACTGCCCTTGTGGAAGAACTCACCAGGTCTAAAGAGTATCTTGAAAAGATAAATGCTGAAAAAAATAAACTATTCTCTATAATTTCACACGATCTCAAAGGTCCGTTCCAGGGTTTAATGAAATTAACGGAATCAATGACTGAAGATATTAATGAATCTTCTCAGGCTGAGTTATCAATAACAAGCCGGACTATATTTAATACTTCAAAAAAACTCTTTGCTTTGTTAAGTAATTTACTGGAATGGGCGCGTATGCAACAAGGTTCGATAAGATTTAACCCGGGCGAGACAGATCTTTCGTTAATTGTTAATCAGAATATCGATCTGATATTACAAAGAAGCAATGAGAAAGGTGTGGATCTGATTCAGGATATTCCAGATAATCAAATAGTTTATGCCGATGAGACAATGCTGAACTCTACACTCCGTAATCTGTTATCAAATGCCGTAAAGTTCACTAAGCGGGGGGGAAAAGTACTCGTTAAAGCCCGAAAAACAGATAATAATATGATGGAAATATCTGTAACGGACAACGGTATTGGAATCCCGGAAGCATTACTGAAAAAATTATTTAATATGGCCGAAGAAGTAGGCCGCAAAGGCACCGATGGTGAATCAAGCACAGGTTTAGGACTTCTGCTCTGTAAAGATTTTGTAGAAAAGCATGGCGGCAGAATTTGGGCAGAGAGTACAGGGAAAAATGGAAGTGTTTTTTATTTTACACTTCATAAAGCAAATAAAGATTTTCAGTCCGCAACAGAATGATTTTAATTAATTCATTATACATGGCATCGCGTATATACTTTTATAATGAATTAATAAAAGCAAAGCGGTAAAAATATGATAAATATCCTGACTGACTGACATAAAGAACATCCCGACAAAACGATACAGGCTCATTTTAATTTTATAAGAGCGACAATCCGGAATCAAAGAGGCTGAACAAAAATATAAATGCGCCGGTATTAAGCTGATATTAGTTCTTTTGTATCCACAGAGGCTTGTGCAATTCCCATAACGCCGAGTGTAAAACACACAGAGGCTCGCGCAAAACCCATAATGACGAGTGTAAAACACACAGAGGCTTGTGCAAAACCCATAA
>JBAXDX010000096.1:0-10765 GCA_037140715.1 Ignavibacteria bacterium | reverse complement strand
GATAAATGCTTCAAAATATAATTAACTAATAATTAATAGTGGTTTGGGAGAGTAATGGATATAAAAGAAAAAGAAAAAATAGTCTCTCAGATTAAAGAGCTTATTAATGATTCTAGTGCGATTTATTTAGTTGACTATCAGAACGTTAATGTTTCTGATATCAATGCTATCCGTAGGGAATTTCGCAAAGAAGGAGTCAGATATAAAGTCTTTAAAAATACCCTGATGAAAAAAGCTTTGCAAGAAGCTAATAAGTACCAGGAGTTAAGTCCCTTACTTATCGGTATGACTGGTTTTGTATTTGCTAAGGATAATGTTACTGTCCCTGCAAAAATTATCAAAAAATACTTTGATTTAAAAGGGAAGTTATCGTTAAAGGGTTGCTATATTGAAGATCAGTTCTTTGATAGTCAGCAACTTGATACATTATCAACTTTGCCTACAAAGGAAGAGATTATCTCAGGTATTCTTGGAAGTATTAATGCTCCGGCATCTGGTATTGTCGGTGTAATCAATGCTGTAATGAGAGATTTGGTTGGGGTTATAGAGGCCATTGAAAATAAAAAGGCCGCTTAAATAATTTTGTTCGTAATAAATTCGGAGAATATAAAATGTCAGAGAAAATAGTTGAAATAGTTGAAAAAATTAAAGGTTTAACCTTAGTTGAAGCGTCTGAATTAAAGAAAGCGCTGGAAAATGAATTTGGTGTTACCGCAACTGCTGCTGTAGCTTTTGCAGCTCCGGCTTCCGCTGTTGTAGCTCCGGTAGAGGAAAAAACAGAGTTTGATGTTATATTGATTTCAGCCGGCGAAAAGAAAATTAACGCCATTAAGGTTGTGCGTGCTCATACCGGCTTAGGCTTGAAAGAAGCAAAAGACCTGGTAGACAGTGCTCCAAAAACAGTTAAAGAAGCTATTTCAAAAGATGAGGCTGAGAAGTTAAGGAAAGAATTTGAAGATGCCGGAGCAACTGTAGAAGTTAAGTAAGAAAAAGATTTTGTAATATATAATTATCGCTAAGTATAACAAAAATGATGAGGTGGTGAAGTCCGCCTTGTCATTTTTGTATCTTTATATGTGGAATATCTTGGCGAGGAAGCAAGGAAAATTTAATGGAGGCAGGTTTGGATAATAAGAGGATATCTTTTTCACGTATTACTTCTACGGTAGAGGTTCCTGATTTGTTAGATATTCAGATTAAATCATTTGAAGAATTTTTGCAGGCTAAAGTAGTGCCTTCGAAGAGAGAGAATAAAGGTTTACAGGCAGTTTTCTTATCAAATTTCCCGATACTGGATACTAAAGAGTTTTATCGACTGGATTTTCTTGAGTATTATATTGAGAAACCAAGGTATTCAATAGTCGAGTGTGAAGAAAGAGGGCTGACATTTTCAGCTCCATTAAAGGCAAAACTAAGGTTATCTACAAAAGATCAGGAGACTGATGAATATGTGAATTCTGTAGAACAGGAAGTATATTTAGGTAATTTGCCTTTTATGACCAGAAAAGGCACTTTTATTATAAATGGTGCTGAGAGAGTTGTCGTAACTCAGTTGCACAGGTCTCCTGGTATTGCTTTTTCACAAACAGTACATCCAAATGGAACTCCAATTTATTCAGCGCGAATAATTCCATTTAGAGGATCATGGGTTGAATTTGCAACAGATATTAACAATATACTTTATGTTTATATAGACAGAAGAAAAAAATTCCCTGCAACTACTTTACTTCGTGCTTTAGATTTTACTACGGACGAGCAAATTCTTGATTTATTTAATCTTGTTGAAGAGTATGATGTTGAAAATATTAATACTGAAAGTTATGTGAATCGTGTCGTAGCTGAAGATGTTTTCGACATGACGACAGGTGAAATATTTTTATGTAAGGATCAAATTCTATCGGAAGAAGATATTGAACAACTTAAAAGTTCAAGTATAACTTCTATTAAACTGATAAACTCTGAAACATCTCCGGATCAGGATTTAATAATAAATACAATTAAAAAGGATGCCTCAAGAACAAAAGAGGAGGCTTTATATGCGATATACAGACAGTTGCGATCCGGTGAAGCCCCGGATGTAGATACAGCCGCCGGATTGATTGAAAAATTATTTTTTAACGATAAACGTTATGATCTTGGGGAAGTAGGTCGTTTCAGGATGAATGACAAACTTCAGCTTGATATTCCATCGAACGTTACTATTCTTACTGTTGAAGATATTGTCGCAATCATGAAATATATTATAAAATTAAAAGTTGGTAATTTTAATATAGATGACATTGATCATTTAGGAAATAGAAGAGTCAGGACAGTTGGCGAACAATTAGGTCAGCAGTACAATGTTGGTTTGGCAAGAATGTCACGGACAATCAAAGAAAGAATGAATATGCGGGATAGTGAAAATTTCCAGCCACAGGATTTAGTTAATGCAAGAACAATTAGTAGTGTTATAAATGCTTTTTTTGGTACAAATCAATTATCCCAGTTTATGGATCAAACGAATCCACTTGCTGAACTGACTCATAAAAGAAGAATATCAGCCTTAGGACCAGGCGGACTGACCAGAGAAAGAGCCGGATTTGAAGTCAGAGACGTTCATCATTCACATTATGGTCGTTTGTGTCCTATCGAAACTCCTGAAGGTCCAAATATTGGACTTATTTCTTCGCTTACAATATATTCAAGAGCTAATAAATATGGCTTCCTTGAAACACCTTATAAAAAAGTGTCGAATGGCAGAGTTTCTAATGAAGTTGAATATTTAAGTGCGGATCAGGAAGATGCTTTTACTATAGCACAGGCAAATGCAATTACTGACGAGCAGGGGAATTTTGTTAGTGACCGTGTAAAATGTCGAAACAAAGGGGAATTCCCGGTATCTCCTCCTTCACAAATCCAGTACATGGATGTTGCTCCGGCTCAAATAGTAAGTGCTGCTGCTGCATTAATTCCATTTCTGGAGCATGATGATGCTAACAGAGCCTTAATGGGATCAAACATGCAACGTCAGGCAGTTCCACTTTTACGACCTGAAGCTCCTATCGTAGGAACAGGACTTGAAGGTAAGATTGCCGTTGATTCACGCGGGGTTATCGTGGCAGAGGATGATGGTGTCGCAGAATATGTCGATGCACGGAAAATTATTATACGATATGATATAAATCCAAATAGTACGGAAGCTCTTACAACCTTTGAAGAGGCGCGAACAGTTGAATACAGGTTAACTAAGTTCTCCGGAACTAATCAGGAAACATGTATTAATCAAAAGCCTATTGTTATACAGGGGGCAAAGGTAAAAAAAGGAGAAGTTATTGCTGATGGACCTGCGATTGATAATGGCGAACTTGCACTGGGTCGCAATGTTCTTGTTGCTTTTATGCCATGGAGAGGATATAACTTTGAAGATGCTATTGTTATTAGTGAACGTGTAGTAAGTGAGGATATTTATACTTCAATCCATATTGAAGAATTTGAGCTTCAGGTTAGAGAAACTAAACGTGGAGAAGAAGAATTAACCCGGGATATCCCAAATGTTAGTGAGGAAGCTACTATGAACCTCGATGAAAATGGAATTATCCGTGAAGGCGCTGAGGTTAAAGAAGGTGATATACTTATTGGCAAGATTACTCCTAAAGGAGAGACAGACCCAACGCCGGAGGAGAAACTTCTAAAGGCAATTTTTGGCGATAAAGCCGGAGATGTTAAGGACGCTTCGTTAAAAGCTACTCCCGGCTTAAAAGGAACAGTTATTAAAACCAGATTATTTAGCAGAAAGAGAAAAGAAGCTGAAGCTGAAAAAATAAAAAAAAAACAGATGGATACTCTGGATCATAGTTCCAAGAAAAGCAGACAGGATTTATATAATAAACTGATTGATAAGATTGTTAAAATCTGTCTTGGTTACACAACTCCAGGGATTAAAGATTATGATGGAAGTGTAGTTATTCGTAATGGAACTACAATCAAAGAATCAACATTTGTAGGACTGGATGATATTTCAAAACTTGATTATACTATCGATTGGTTTGAAACAAAAAAAATCAATGATTTGATTAAAAAGCTTTATGAAAATTATTTTGAAGCGTTAGGTGTAATTGAAGAAGAGTATAAGAGAGAAAAAATAAAAATTCAAAGCGGGGATGAGTTGCCTCCGGGGATAGTCCAGTTAGCAAAGGTTTATGTAGCTAAAAAAAGGAAATTGTCTGTTGGGGATAAAATGGCAGGGCGACATGGCAATAAAGGTGTGGTTGCTAAGATAGTTGCTATGGAAGATATGCCATTTCTTGAAGATGGTACTCCGGTAGATATTGTCCTGAATCCACTTGGTGTTCCTTCCCGAATGAATCTGGGTCAGTTATATGAAACCGCTTTGGGCTGGGTCGGAAAGAAGCTTGGAGTTAAATTTGCAACCCCGATATTTGATGGCGCCAGAGTAGAAGATATCGAAGCATATTTGAGTAAAGCTAATTTAGATTTAGGTAGCAAAACAGTATTATATGATGGACGAAGCGGCGACAAGTTTCATCAAAAAGTAACATGTGGTTATATCTATATGCTTAAGCTTGGTCATATGGTAGATGATAAAATTCATGCCCGTTCAATTGGACCATACTCTTTAATTACTCAGCAGCCTCTCGGCGGTAAAGCGCAGTTTGGCGGTCAGAGATTTGGAGAAATGGAGGTCTGGGCTCTTGAAGGATATGGGGCCGCTCATATTTTACAGGAAATATTAACAGTTAAAAGTGATGATGTAGCTGGTCGTGCGAAAACGTATGAATCAATAGTTAAAGGTGAAAATCTAATGGAACCAAATGTTCCGGAATCTTTCAATGTTCTGATTAAAGAACTTCAGGGCTTAGGTCTTGATATTAAGATTAATTAATTAGAAGTAGTTTATTTTCACTTAGAAAAAGGGAGAAAACATGCCTTATAGAGTTCAAGAAAATGCGATGAAGTCAATAAATACAATTACAATAAGTTTGGCCAGCCCGGATGATATATTATCAAGATCACATGGCGAGATTACAAAACCCGAAACAATAAATTACAGGTCTTTCAGACCTGAAAAAGATGGTCTTTTTTGTGAGAAAATATTTGGCCCAATTAAGGACTGGGAGTGCCACTGTGGAAAATATAAAAGAATAAGGTACAAAGGAATTGTATGCGACCGATGTGGCGTTGAAGTAACGCAGAAGTCAGTCAGGCGCGAAAGAATGGGACATATCTCACTCGCTGTTCCTGTTGTTCATATCTGGTTTTTCAGGGCATTGCCTTCAAAGATTGGCAATATTATTGGAATGACAACGAAAGAGTTGGAGAAGATAATTTATTATGAATCGTATGTTGTTATAAATCCGGGTCCGACCGGTCTTAGTCTAAAGGATTTAATTTCAGAAGATCAGTATTTTGAAATATTATATTCTTTACCGGCAGGAAATGAAAAATTAGAAGATGATGATCCTAAAAAATTCGTTGCCAAAATTGGCGGAGAAGCAATAAAAGAGCTTTTAAAACGAACCAATGTTGACGAAGTGTTTCAGGAGCTTAGAGAGCAGGTAAAGGTTGAAACTTCGCAGCAGAAAAAAACTGACGCGCTTAAAAGATTAAGAGTTCTGGAAGCTTTCCGGGAAAGTGAGGAAAAGGTTTTAAACAAACCGGAATGGATGATACTTAGTGTTATCCCGGTAATTCCTCCGGAGTTAAGACCGCTTGTGCCTCTTGAAGGCGGCAGGTTCGCTACCAGTGATCTGAATGACCTTTACAGGCGCGTCATAATAAGAAATAACAGGTTAAAGAGATTAATAGACATAAAAGCTCCTGAAGTTATTCTAAGAAATGAAAAAAGAATGCTTCAGGAAGCTGTTGATGCTCTTTTTGATAATTCAAGACGCGGGAATGCTGTCAGGAGTGATAGTAACAGACCTCTTAAATCTTTAAGCGATATGCTTAAGGGTAAACAGGGGCGGTTCCGACAGAATTTGTT
Source organism: Ignavibacteria bacterium (assembly GCA_037140715.1). Classification (GTDB taxonomy): domain Bacteria; phylum Bacteroidota; class Ignavibacteria; order Ignavibacteriales; family SURF-24; genus JAUZPB01. Next base: position 4,782 of record JBAXDX010000096.1, on the reverse strand, counting down.
AGGAAAGCGTGTTGATTATTCTGGGCGTTCCGTTATTGTTGTTGGTCCTGAATTGAAGTTACATCAATGCGGATTGCCTAAGGATATGGCCGTTGAATTATTCAAGCCTTTCATTATTCGCAAGCTTATTGAAAGAGGTCATAATAAGACTGTTAAGAGCGCGAGAAAAGTAGTTGACAGGAAAGATTCAATTATTTGGTCAATACTGGAGAATATTATAGACGGGCACCCCATTTTACTTAATAGAGCTCCAACTTTGCACAGACTTGGAATACAAGCTTTCCAGCCTTTGTTAATTGATGGAAAAGCTATTCAGTTACATCCTATGGTTTGTACTGCATTCAATGCTGATTTTGACGGCGATCAAATGGCTGTGCATATCCCGTTATCGTATGAGGCTCAGCTTGAGGCTGCTTTATTAATGCTGAGCAGTCATAATATTTTGTCGCCTCAAAATGGCAGCCCGATTGTAATTCCAACTCAGGATATAGTCCTGGGTTGTTATTATTTAACAAAAGTTAAAGAGGGCGTCAAAGGCGAGAATATGATTTTTGGCTCTTCGGAAGAAGTCATTATTGCTTATGATGCGAGAGTTGTTGATCTGCATGCAAGAATTAAAGTCAGGTTAAATAACAAAATAATCGATACAACTGTTGGCAGGGTAATTTTTAACAGAATTGTTCCTGTAGAAATGGGCTATCTTAATGAACTGTTGGTTAAAAAGATTTTTAGCGGCTTTATATATAAAATGTTTATAAAACTTGGCAATAAAGTTACAGCTAACTTTTTGGATGATTTAAAAGAATTAGGTTTTAGATACTCAACTGCCGGAGGTTTGTCAGTCAGCTTTGCAGATATGATAATACCTGAAGAAAAGGTTAAGTTAATACAGGACTCAAATAAAAAAGTTTCTGATATCTTAAATGAGCATGAACAGGGCGTTATTACTGACGCGGAACGTTATAATAAAATCATTGACGTATGGACTCATACTACAAATAATGTGGCTAAGTCTTTAATGGAAAAACTTCGTTCAGATCAAAATGGCTTTAATTCTCTTCACATGATGGTTGACTCCGGCGCCAGAGGTTCGCAGGAACAAGTGCGTCAGTTGGCAGGAATGAGAGGCTTAATGATGAAACCACAAAAGAGTTTAACTGGCCAGTCGGGAGAAATTATTGAAAATCCTATTGTTGCAAACTTTAGGGAAGGTTTATCAGTCCTCGAGTACTTTATATCGACACATGGAGCGCGTAAAGGTTTAGCTGATACAGCATTGAAGACTGCCGATGCCGGATATTTAACGCGCAGACTGTGCGATGTTGCGCAGGATGTTATAATATCTGAGATAGATTGTTCTACCATCCGCGGTGTGGCTGTAACAGCTTTGAAAGATATTGAACTTGAAAGAGAGTCGCTTGGCGAAAGGATTACAGGAAGGGTAGTGCAGGAAGATGTTTTTGATCCAAGAACAGATAAAATAATCGTTGGCGCTGGTGAATTAATTAACGAAAGTATTGCTGAACGTATTGAAGATGCGAATATAGATTCTGTTTATATCAGAACTGTTTTAACCTGTGAATCAAAAAGAGGAGTCTGTGCTAAATGCTATGGACGAAATCTTACAAATGGAAAATTAGTTGAAATTGGAGAAGCAGTCGGTATAGTTGCGGCTCAGTCAATTGGCGAGCCGGGCACGCAGCTGACTTTAAGAACTTTCCATCTTGGCGGAACTTCCTCCCGTATTGCAAGTCAGTCGCAGGTTGATTCAACAGTTGAAGGTCTTGCCCAGTTTGAAAGAGTTAATTATGTAAATAAAACTGATTATTTTGGCGATGTTAAAGTTGTTATTGGCAGACGTGGCGTTTTAAGTATTATTGATAAAGATAACAGACAGGTAAAGAAATATGAAGTCCCTTATGGTTCGGAATTAAGAATTGAAGATGGTCAGCATATTGTTAAAGGAACTCCATTGTATAATCACGATCCGTATAACTCGGTAGTATTAACTGATATCCCTGGCAGGGCCAGCTTTGTTGATCTTGTAGATAATGTAACTATGCAACAGGTAACAGATGAACAGACAGGGCATGTGCAAAAAGTTGTTATAGAATCAAAAGACAAGACGCTGACTCCGAGTATCTTAATCATGGATGCTCATGGCAATAAGAAAATGTTTAATATTCCTACCAGGTCATATATTTCTGTTGATGAAAATGAACAGGTTCAGGCTGGTACGATTCTGGCCAAAATATCAAAGTCTGCGACTAAATCCCGCGATATTACAGGCGGCTTACCCAGAGTAACTGAATTATTTGAGGCACGGAGTCCTCATGATCCGGCTACCGTAGCGGAGATTGAAGGTACTGTTAAATTTGGTGCCCGTAAAAAAGGTGCAAGGGAAATTATAGTTCTTGCTCCAGACCAGTCGTATGAAAAGGTCTATTCAATTCAATATGGTAAGCATATTTTGGTTCAGGAGGGAGATGAAATACCTGTCGGTGAAAAAATTACTGACGGACCAATTGATCCACATGATATTCTGAAGATAAAAGGTACTAATTCTGTACAGGAATATCTTGTGAACGAAATTCAGGATGTATATCGCCTGCAGGGTGTAAAGATTAATGATAAGCATATCGAAGTTATTGTTCGGCAGATGCTTCAAAAATTAAAAATTGTTTTTTCCGGAGATACAAAGTTTATTGAAGAGGACCTTGTTGACAGAATTGAATTTAACGAGGAAAATGAAAAAATTAAACAGTCGTGTTATATCATTGATGCGGGGAATTCTAAATTAAAAGCCGGACAATTGATTCTAAGAAGTAAATTAAGAGAAATCAATAACGAATTGCTTAGAAAAGGAAAAAAACAGATGGAATCAAGAGATGCTGACCCTGCGACATTTGAGCATGTTTTGCTTGGAATAACACAGGCCGCATTATCTACGGACAGCTTTATTTCAGCTGCTTCTTTCCAGGAGACAACCAAGGTATTAACAAATGCAACAACCGAAGCAAAAACTGACAGGTTAATAGGCCTTAAAGAGAATGTAGTGATGGGGCATTTGATACCTGCAGGTACAGGCTTAAAGAAATATAAGAAGATACTTTTGAAAGGGGATGAACCGGAAAAGGAAAAAGCTGTTTCCGCAGAGCCAATAGTTGTATAGAACCTTAATCTCAGGTCAAAATCAGTAAATGGAAAGAGAATAAGGAGAAAAGGGTAATTAAAAGTTAAAAAAGGGTTCGCTTCCGGCAACCCTTTTATAAACTTAACTTTCTACCCTGGTTAAACTGGCATGGGTGTAAATACGTTGCTGTATGAAATGAGTATTATATCATACATCTGCGCATTATGCACCCATGCTTTTTTTATTCTGTTGATTAATGTAGAAACCAGCCTGTCATCAGAACCGGCTCGTATTTTACAGTTGATATTTAATGGAAATAAAACCAGGACAGAAACAGCAAGCCCTCCGAAAATAATCCGCTTAACAGTTCCCATCGCAACGACAGCTTAATCCATGACGTACTTAGTCGATTAACGTAACAAGATAGCTTCCGGGCCCCGCCGTATTCAGGTTTTTTACGTTAAAGAATTTAAAAATGAAATTCCCTAAATCCATACCCGTTATATCTACCATCATGCCTGGCTGAACTGTTACCCCCTGATTCGGAGTTTCTTCATCGGCATTCTCGGCAAGACAGAATTTGAGATCGGTCGGACCTGTATTCTCTATTGTGAATATACTGTCTTTATTAAAATTGCTTTGTACTATGGTAACAGTCTTACCAGCCTCTACTTCGCCTCCGAACTCTGTTTCTTTTTCAGGAGCCGGGTTTTTCAGCATGTTAAAGTTGAAAAATCTGCATATTTCTGAGGGATCATCAGAATATTTGCCCATAAAAGTACCTAACATTTTATAAATATACGTAGCCAGACTGACGCGCTCTTTTTCCAGTTCCTTAGCTGCTGTAATCATTTATTCATGTTTTTTGCTTTGGTTTGACATTTGTAATTCGAGTTCATTGGCGATAACTAACACAATGTTAGATGCCTCAGCCAAATCGGGATACTCAAGCATTGCTGCCTGTAATACTTTCAGGGCAGTCAGGCGTAAGGCTCTTTCGCCTGAATAGAAAGGTTTATGCCCTTCAGGAAACAGACCTGCATATTCGGGTGTTTCGTAAGAGAAAACCGACTGAACAGCTACATCGATTGCTGTAATCTGTTTCGGGCTTAAATCGCTGAAAAGTCTTGATACTGCTACAGTAGAGGAACGAAGGGAACCTTTAGACAGGTTATAGTTGCTGAATTTCGACCAGTAAGCCGTGAATTTCGTGTGAAATTCATCATAGTTTGTCTTAATAAACACATCATCAGGAAAAGCTGAAAGCTTTCCGTCTAAATCCATTGCGAAACTAAACATAAGTTTCCTGCTACCTCTTGTGGATATCTCAAATGTATTATCCAGAAAATGACTCCAGTTACTCTCCATCACATCCTCCTAATATTTTTAGATTTTCAATGAAACTTTAACTGCAACACAAAAACAATGATTTGTTAAGAACTAACCGTAATTCCGAAAGCCTGTGGCTGTTGCACCGGATTTCTGAAATACTGCTACAACAAAATTAGTCATTTATTCCTGAAAAAGCAATAGTCCGGCTGAAAAAAAATATAAATTATTTTTTATAGGTGAATAAATAATGCGAAAACAGGCAGAAATAAGGTTATGCTCAGGAGTGTTAACACCATATTGCGCCCTTACAGGGCTTT
>JBAXDX010000095.1:0-10962 GCA_037140715.1 Ignavibacteria bacterium | reverse complement strand
TTTGTAGAAAAGCATGGTGGCAGAATCCGGGTGGAAAGCGAGAAGGAAAAGGGAAGTACTTTTTATTTTACTATTCCGGCAGCGTGGTAAAGGCAAAGTAAAACACAATAGATTCCGGGGAGGGTTCTCTTTGCCTCCAATGCTGTCAGGTTAACACCATATTGCGCCCCTTGCACAGAGGGCTTATGGATTTTTATTCTGTTTTGTCCGATGGGCGGTTACCCATCGCTGATATATTTCGCCCTTTCAGGGCTGAAATATAATAGCACAGGGCAATCGCCCTGTGAAAAATAAATTCCCCCGACAATCCCAAAAGCTCTGAAAGGGCGCAATAAAAATTTTGCACCTTAACCTGACAACATTGCCTCTGCCTTTACCTGTTCAGGGCAAAGCAGTTAATTACCTGCGTTATTATCCATTTTAAGAGGAAGATTTGTCGTACCCCCGTTCCGACAGCTTTGCATAAGGTAATTTAATAAACATTTCTTTGAACTTTACCCTTTTGTCTTGCCTTTATTTAAGAATATCGTTAAAATCACATAGTAATTTAAAAGGAAAAAAATGAAGTTAGTTCGGTTTTTTGCTGTGATTATATTGCTTGTTTCACTTTCGAAGAATTTATCGGCACAGTCCGCCGGCGCGTTCGACTTTCTCCGTCTCGATTTAAATCCGAGAGCCGCGGCTCTGGCCGGCAGTTATGTCGCTAATACGGATGATCCAAATGTTATGTTTTATAATCCCGCTGGAATTAATTCCATCGGGAATATGCCGGTATCGTTCTCCTATGTAAGCCACCTGATGGATATAAGCCTTGCCGGTCTTTCAATTGTTCGCAACTATGAGGGCTACGGACATTTTGCTTTCGGAGTAAGTTATATTAATTATGGTGTTCTTACCCGCGCCAATGAAATGGGTGTAAAAACGGGTGAGTTTAAGGCTGGCGAAGTCGCTTTTATTCTCGGATATGCTAATAAGCTGGATGAGAACTTCTTTTATGGTGCTAACTTCAAATATATTTATTCGGGTATCGATAATATCTCAGCCACAGCTTTGGCAATGGATCTCGGACTTCAGTATCATCTGCCCGTTCAGCAGTTAACCATCGGATTTTCTGTGCTTAATATGGGAAGCCAGATTAAAAAATATTATACGCAAAAAGAAGACCTGCCGCTGGATATAAGAATCGGTCTTTCCAAACGTTTCGAGCGCCTGCCAGTCAGACTTTATTTAAGCTTTAATAACCTGAATAAAGATAAAAGTAAGTTTTCCGACAGGCTGACTTCTTTTACATTCGGCGGTGAATTTAATTTAAGTAAAGGACTTCGTATGCGGCTTGGATATGATAACCAGAAGCGGAAAGACTTTAAAATCGGTTCCACTTCCGGCCTGGCTGGCATTAATATCGGTCTCGGAGCAGTTATTAAAGATTATAACTTCGATTATTCCTATAGTTCTCTCGGACTTTTAGGTTCAATCAGCAGAATTGGCATAACAACTTCTTTTTAGAGAGTAGCGTATATCCTGCCTGCGTCCATTTCTTTCAGGCGCGCAACTCTTTCTTCAATAGGCGGATGAGTAGAGAAAAGCTTCATAAATGAGCGCCGGTTAAGCGGATTAACTATGAAGATATGAGCTGAAGCAGGCTGAGCATCGGCCATTGGCAGGCGCTGGTTCGTCATTTCAAGTTTATTTAACGCGTTTGCAAGCGAAAGCGGGCTTCCGGTAATTGCCGCGCCCCCTTCATCTGCCATAAACTCCCTTGACCTTGAGATAGCCATCTGAATTAACATTGCCACAATCGGAGATAATATCATAAGCACAAGCCCGCTTAATCCGTTATCATCCCGGTCCCGGTCATCACTTCTTCCTCCGCTGAACATCATAGCCCAGCCGGCCATACGGGCTATAAAAGTAATTGTACCGACCAGCGTAGCCGTAATTGTACCGATAAGTATATCACGATGCTTAACATGCGAAAGCTCGTGGGCGATAACTCCGGCAAGTTCATCCTCATTTAGAATATTAAGAATCCCGGTTGTAACAGCTACGGCCGCGTTATCGGGATTTCTGCCGGTAGCAAAAGCGTTCGGCGTTGGATTTTCCATTATATAAACCTTTGGTGTTGGCAGACTTGCCTTCGATGCCAGTTTTTCGACTATCCCGTAAAGCTTAGGAGATTCATTTTCTGTAACCTGACGCGCACCGTACATGCGAAGCACAATTTTATCAGAAAACCAATATGAACCGAAGTTCATTACCAAAGAAAATATAAAGGCAAATGCCATTCCGCGCTCGCCGCCCACCAGTCCGCCTACAAAAAGGAACAGCCCCATCATCAAAGTCATTAGAAAAACTGTTTTTACTGTGTTCATTTCTCATTCCCTGCTAAAAATTATATGCTAACTTAAGAAAAATCTTATTGAAAAGATAAGAATTTATAAAAATGGTTTACTTCGGTTAACTTTTCTGCAATTCAACTTGAATTATTATTCATTAAACATCACAGGCATTCCGCCTCTCTCTCACCAGGGCGGAATGTCTAAGTACTGACTCCATACCTTATACAATTCATAAATTGCTGCGACCTCGTTTCCGCAATAAACTGCTATTTCCTTTATTCTCCCTGCTTCGTAATAATTCTTTATTTCCATGCCATTCATGTCCATTCTCATTGGTGATTCGATGCCGAATGACCGGCAGTAGAAATCAAGATTGAATTTTCTTATAAGTCCGTGGAAAGTAAACTGCTCAAGCAGGTCAACGTGGTTTTTATTATCGTAGCGGCTGTGAAGTAAATTCCTGGCAGGTTTTATTTTAAGCATTGCGCTTCTCAGCATAAGAAAAGGCAGGTCGAATGTCCTTCCGTTAAATGTAATAAACTGATCTGTCTTTGAAGCGATGCGCCAGAAATTCTTAAGTATTTCACCCTCTTCCTGTTCAATATACCTTGCTTTTTTCTCATCGCTGGTCCATTCGCTGTTGCCCGGGCCTTCAAAGTACACGACAATTTTTTCTGAAGATACATCCAGAAGTCCTACAGAAATGACATTTGCTGTAAACGGATAAAGGCTTAAATATCTTATCACATCATCGCACTTTAGATTTCGCTCCTGCTCATCTTTTTCGCGCAAAGCGTAGCGCATCAGATATTCCTGTTCTGTTTCCGGCAGACTTTCAAACGGGTGTCCGCATGTTTCAATTTCCAATATTATTTTTCTCATACTATTCTCCTTATAAAGGTTAAGCATTTTTGCTTAAATCTACAAGAAGCGGAGGAAATATTTTGAATAAAAAATATCAGTCTCCTATATTATCCTGCGGAGGGATCATATTCAGACATATTCAGAACTTCGGAAGATGTCAACATTTTAAATTACAAAGCAACCTGGTATTTAGTATTCAGGGGTGAGCAAAAATTTCCTAAAGTCGGACAAAAGTTGTTTCAGGATTATTTTCCGGAGACTTCAGGTGGTCATCCGGGAGTTGCAGGTTATCATCCGGAGACTTCAGGTGGTCATCCGGGAGTTGCAGGTTATCATCCGGGGACTTCAGGTAGTCATCCGGGAGTTGCAGGTTATCATCCGGGGACTTCAGGTAGTCATCCGGAGAGTAAAGATTGTTTTCCAGAGACTTCGGATAGTCATCCAGAGACTTCGGATGATTTCCAGAGACTTCGGATAGTCATCCAGAGACTTCGGATGATTTCCAGAGACTTCGGATAGTCATCCAGAGACTTCGGATGATTTCCAGGAGCCTCAGATGGACATCCGGAGACTTCGGATGTCCATCCAGGAACCTCGGATAGTTTCCAGGAACCTCGTGCAGACAAAAGTGAGTTGATTTTTTCCTTCCAGAGACTTCGTACAGCCTTCCAGAGACTTCGGATGGTCATCCAGGAGCCTCGGATGGTCATCCAGAGACTTCGGATATCTGTCCAGGAGCCTCAGATAATCATCCAGAGACTTCGGATGGAATGGGTATCTATTAAAAAGAGGGAGTTTGGGACTATTTTCGCATTTTCAGACATTTTATCTCCATTATGGATAGAAAATATCTTAACCTATACTTTTTCAGGCTTCATCTGGGGGAATAAAATAACATCCCTGATTGAAGACTGATTACATAAGAGCATAACAAGGCGGTCGATACCAATACCAAGTCCCGCTGTGGGGGGCATACCATATTCGAGAGCGCGTACAAAATCCTCATCAACCTGATGAGCTTCCTCATCGCCGGCTTCGCGCATTTTAACCTGGTCATCGAAACGGTTGTTCTGATCAATCGGGTCGTTAAGCTCACTAAAGGCATTGCATATTTCGCGTCCTAGGACAAAACCCTCGAAGCGCTCTACAAGTCCCGGCTTAGTGCGGTGCTTCTTTGCAAGAGGCGACATTTCAAGCGGATAATCCACAAGGAATGTAGGCTGAATTAATTTGGGCTGAACTGTAACTTCAAACAATCCATCGATGAGCTGGCTTCTGCTTTCGCCCGGCTTGGGATCCATGCCGCGTTTTCTTAAAGTCGCCTGAATTTCTTCATATTCTGAAGTTAATATATCAATACCGGTCGCATCCTTTATTTCCTCAACCATTGAAACCCTGTTCCATGGTGCCTTGAAGCTTACAGACTTACCCTCGATTTCAAATTCCGTAGAGCCAAAAACTTTGATACAGATATAATCAACCATTTGCTCCACACATTCCATCATCCACTGATAGTCTTTATAAGCAACGTAAAGCTCCATCATTGTAAACTCGGGGTTATGGGTTTTGTCCATGCCTTCATTACGGAAATCCTTGGAGATTTCATAAACGCCATCGAACCCGCCGACTACAAGTCTTTTAAGATAAAGCTCATCGGCAATTCTCATATAAAGCGGAATATTCAGGGCGTTATGATGAGTAACAAACGGTTTTGCTGCCGCGCCGCCATACATTGGCTGAAGTATCGGAGTTTCAACCTCGATGTAGCCGCGTTCGTCAAGGAAACTGCGCATAGCCGAGACTATCCTGCTTCTTTTTACAAATACGTTCTTAACTTCCGGATTTACAATAAGGTCAACATAACGCTGGCGGTAGCGAAGTTCCTTATCGGCAAACTGGTCGTAAATAACTTTGTTGCCGGCTTCGTCAATGGCTTCCTTTGGAATCGGAATCGTGCGGATTGATTTGGTAAGGAGTTGAATAGTTTTCGCGTGAACGCTGGTTTCGCCGGTCTTTGTTTTAAAGACATAGCCGCCAATGCCTATTATGTCTCCGATATCCATCAGCTTAAAGGCATCGTACATATCTCCGATTTCATCTTTCTTCAGATAAACCTGAATCTTTCCCTGCATATCCTGAATATGAGCAAATGATGCTTTGCCCATTCTTCTGATAGCCATAATGCGTCCGGCAACTTTAACATTAGTTTCGATGCCCTCTTCATAATTATTCTTTATATCCCGTGAATAAGCGTTAACATCGAAGCTATATGCAAAAGGTTCAATATTTTTCCGCTTTAGTTCTTCTAATTCCTCAAACCTTCTTTTCATCAAAGTATTAACATCATCGTGTTGAAGATTATGTTCCAAAAAGTACTCCTGTAATTATTTTCTTGAAAAATTTGCAAGCCTTAGACACACAAGGTCCTGAATATTATCAGCCAGAGTCGCAGGCACTAAAAAATTATTAACGATAATCGCAAAACATACCGGTTCATTATCCGCCGTATGTACATAGCCGCACATAGAACGGACTCCGCCAAGGTAGCCAGTTTTGGCACGCACATTATTCTCCGCCTTAGAGCGCGTCATCCTTAATGCAAGGCTGCCATCTACTCCTGCCAGTGGCAGAGACTGGTAGAATGCTGAGAAGACGGGATTTTTATACATATAATTCAGCAGAGCGACTATTTGTCTTGGAGTTACAAGATTAAGTCGGGACAGACCGCTGCCATCCGCTATAATCATATTTTCAGAGTTAATTCCAATTTCCTTCAGTAGCTTCTTAATGGCCTCAACTCCATTTTCAACCGAACCGAAACCTCTTTTCTCAAGTCCTATTGTCTTAAGTAGTTGCTCGGCGTAAAAGTTATAGCTGTTTTTATTGATTACTCTTGTTATTTCGGATAACGGGGCGGAGTAATGTGTAAGTATCCTCCCCATTTTCGAATAATCAAGGTTCATATTTTCATCGCTGTTATCGGCAGCATACCCTGTAACAATGATTCCCTTTTTTTTCAGCACATCTTTAAGAACAATTACGGAGTACTGAGTCGGGTTTGTTACAGTACAAAAGACCTTCATTTGCTCAGACTCGGCAGGTATCTTACCAAAGACAGTGATAATATTAGTGCCACGGTCCCTGTACACATCCAGTTCCGCAACAGAACCCTTAGGTGAAGTTATTACTTTGTTAATGATTGTAACGTATTTCGTATCAGGATAAATTGACACAAGTGCGTTCTTTCCTGATTCAGTAGGAAGAACATTAATATTCACACAATTTTCATTTAAGCTAAGCGCGCTGGTTGGAGTGGCATACCACTGGCTTTCATAATCAGCAGCCCAGCCTGCTCCGTAATTATTATCTTCAAAATACTTATCATCGCCGATTATGTTGCCTTTAATCTCTTCAATCCCTTTGGCTAACAAAGTATCTGCCCAGTCATTATAGACCTTATAAAGGTCCCCATGATTAAACCGTCCTGATATAGTTGGATCGCCCGCGCCCTGTATAATCAGGTCGCCTCTTAATGCAGACCCTTCGATAGTACCGTTAGCATAAAGATAAGTTTTAAATCTATAATTGCGCCCGAGGAGTACAAGTCCCGCCGATGTAGTAAAAAGCTTCAGGCTACTTGCAGGGATAAACAGCTTATCTTCGTTGCGTTTGTAAAGATATTCTCCTGTCTCAAGAGATTTTACAACAACGCCCCAGTAGGAATTGCTGAAGTTAGGATCACTGAAAATATCTTCAAGTTGTTGCCAGAACTCTCCCACGCGCGAAGAAGTAAATTTGTTTACTCCCTGGTTCGGTTGCGGAAAACTCTGCGCCATTAGTTTCAGATTAATAATAATAATAAGCGCGGAAATTATCAGTATTTTTTTATCGGGCATACTTTTTATAAATCGCTTTAACTTCATCGATTGATAATGGTCTGTATGCACCGACAGGCATATCGTCTAATTTAATACCGCCATAATTAACTCTATGCAGTTCCACTACATTATATCCAAGTGTAGAAAACATATTTTTAACAAAGTGGTTTCTGCCTTCAACTGTAGAGACATGTACAATACTCGTCTTTTTTGTCGGCATAATAGTTTCGAATTTTCCTTTTTTCCCTTCTATATAAACAGCCTTCAGCAACTTCTCCTTGTCAGTATCAAGTAGTGGCTTATTCAATGAAACCCTGTAAACCCTGGTTACTTTATTTTCGGGATGTAATAACAGATTTGAGAAATCTCCGTCATTGGTAAGGATTAACACGCCGGTTGTATTATAATCAAGCCTGCCAACCGGGAATACTTTAAATTTACACCTTATAAGCTCAGTCACAGTATGTCTGCCCTTCTCATCACTGGTTGTGCTGACATATCCTTTAGGCTTATTAAGCAGAAAATAAACCTTAGGATTCTGCTTAACCAGTTCGCCATCGATGTGGACAATATCCTTATCCGTATCAACCTTAAAAGCGAGCTGAAGCACAACCTGTTTATTAACTTCAACCCTTCCCTGCAATATAAACTCTTCAACCTTTCGGCGGGAAGCAAAGCCGCATTCAGATAAAAATTTATTCAGACGTACCTGCATCCTCATCCTCCATTATCTCATGTTCAAAGTTTTCTTCAATTCCATTCATTAATATTTTCCGGCGCTGTTCGATAAAATCCTCATCCTTCATAATCTCTTCAATTTCCCGTGGCTTTGGCAGGTCAGATATCTGAAATAATCCAAAGTATTTTAAGAATTCCTCTGTAGTTCCGTATAAAAGCGGGCGGCCGACAGTTTCAGAACGGCCGGTGATTGTAATCAGACTTTTTTCCAAAAGCATATTCAGAATATAGTCTGCATTTACGCCGCGTATTGATTCAAGTTCAGGCTTGGTAATCGGTTGCTTGTATGCGATAATGGCAAGAGTTTCCAGAGCCGGCTGACTGAGTCTGCGTTTGCTTCTCTCGCCTGATAAAAAGCCGACATATTTACCCAGTTCCGGCTTTGTGGCGAAAAGGTAACCGTGTGCAACTTTTGTAATGTTAAACGAATACTCCTCCCGGGCATACTTCGCGTTAAGCTCATTTATATAATTATCAATTTCGCTTGCCGTCAGTTCTATCTCATCGCCATCAATCCCCTTAATTGCTTTTAATATTTCAGCGGAGGAAATCGGTTCCACGGATGCGAATATGAGTGATTCTATTACGGAGTTATATAGTTTGTCCATCATCCAGTCTGTAAATTATAAAATCATTAAAATTCTCCGATTCTCTTAAACCAGCCTTAGCCATTTTTATCATTTCAAGAAGAGCGACAAATGTTACAATAATCCTTATCTTCTCATCCATTCCATAGACGATGGCAATAAAATCAGCCTCGCCTTTTTCGCTTAACAGATTAAGAATATGAGTCATCTGTTCATCAATAGTAACCGATATTTTCCGTATTTCGTGAACAACCTCTTTGGGTTTATCCATAAGAGCGTTCTTAAATGCCTTCATAAGATCATAGATAGTAATATTTCTGAGCGAAATCCCTAATTCAGGCGGAGCTGTTTTACTATCTTCATCAAAATTACCGCGGTAGCTAAGTTTTCTTTGCTCCGATTCAAAGAAAGATAACTCTTCGGACATTTCTTTATATTTTTTATATTCCAGCAACGCCTTAATCAGGTCGGCTCTCGGATCAATCTCCGCACCTTTTTCATCAATGTCTTTAGGCAGAAGCATCCGCACCTTAATCTGCATCAGGGTAGTAGCCATTAGAATAAAATCCCCTGCCACTTCAAGATCAAGAGATTTAATCAGGTTCATATATTCGAAAAAGTCATGTGTAATCCGGGCAATTGGAATGTCATAGATGTTCAGTTCATCTCTTTTAATAAAAAAGAGAAGTAAATCTAAGGGTCCCTCAAACTGTGTCAGCTTAATTTTGTACAATGCTATCCCAGGTTCATCTTTTCATGCACTTCCGACATTGTTTGTCTGGCTGCCGCCTGTCCGCGTTTTTCGCCATCCGCCAATATATCCTTAACCTCGCCAATATTGTCTTCGTAATACTTTCTTTTAATTAATACCGGCTCAAGTATCTGATTAATGCACGTTGCGACTTTCAGCTTACAGTCCACGCATCCAAGGACGCCGGAGTGGCAGCCTGCTTCAATTTCGCTCACATGCTCCACGGTATTAAATTTTTGCTGGTACATGTACACAATGCACACTTCAGGCCGGCCAGGGTCGCCGCGCCGGATTTTTAATGGATCAGTTATTGTTTTTTTCATTTTAGCCTTAACGGTATCCGCATCATCGGATAAGAAAACAGCGTTATTCAGCGACTTGCTCATTTTGGCAACGCCGTCCAGACCCGGAAGTCTTGCAAATTTTGTAAGCCTCGCTTCCGGTTCCGGGAATACCGCACCATACTGAAGATTAAACTTTCTTGCTATCTCCCTGGTTATCTCAACGTGCGGAACCTGGTCTTCGCCGACCGGCACAACTTCTCCCTTATAGAGAAGAATATCCGCCGACTGAAGTACCGGATAGCCAAGATGCCCGTAAGTCATACTCTCAATATGGAGATCACGCACCTGGTCTTTAAGAGTAGGATTCCTTTCCAGTCTTGCCGTAGTAATAAGCATCGTAAACAGAAGATTAAGTTCCGCATGTTCTTTTATTTTTGACTGTCTGAAGAACGGACTTTTAACAGGGTCCAGCCCGGTAGCCAGCCAGTCAGTTACCATTTCGATAGTATTCTGATTAATCGAAGATGTATCGAGGTCAGTAGTCAGCATATGATAGTCAGCTATCAGATGAAAGCTGTCAAACTCATCCTGAAGCTTAATCCAGTTTTCAAGCGCTCCCACATAATTACCAAGATGAAGTTTCCCGGTCGGACGCATACCGCTTAATATTCTTTTTTTTATCATATTTCCCATCGCGCGTAGTTTTACCCAAAGTAACTTGTTAAAATTCAGATGTAAAATTTATCAAGAAATTTCATCAATATAAAGCTTAATCTTCTTCCCTGACCATTTAGAAGCAGAAGATACATTGTCAGAGAGCAGAATATAAAAACTTTAGCCCATTAATATTTAGAATATGCCAGTATATTCTTTTGGGGAGAAAATTTACAACTGGTTAAAAGATATAAAGGAAAGATTCGATTAAGAATTTCGGCTGTATAGTTAAAAGTTTTGACCACGAAGCTGTTTGAAATCACCGCATAGCTATAGTTCTTACTCAACCGGATATAATTACGGTTAATAAACGGTGATTTTTAATTTTTATTGCTATGGGTTTTAGCTTTCATTGCCATGGGTTTTAACCCATGGCGGAAAGGGAATAACAGCCTTAATCAGCACACAGAATTGTTGTACCCTAAAATGAAAATTCAGGACATTATACATGCCTCAGCTTTCTATTTGCTTTGACAGGATATGAAGAAGAACCATTGCCGTTACGTTTGACTACGGCAGGTGAATAAGAGGGATTGTCATTATATTGATTTATTTTAAATTGTGAGACAAGATTCTGCAGATTATCCGTCAGTCTGTTCAAATCTTCGGCAGCTATAGCAATTTGCTGGGTACCTGCGGCAGATTCATGTGTTACACTGCTTATTGATTCAATGCTTTTGCTGATTTGTTCGGCAGCAGAGGATTGTTCTTCGCTGGCAACGGATACCTGAGTTATATTTGCGACAACATCGTTTGAACTGCTGATTATCTGATGCAGAGCATCTTCTGCTTTTTGAGCAAGCAGTT
>JBAXDX010000094.1:0-11117 GCA_037140715.1 Ignavibacteria bacterium | reverse complement strand
CCGAGTGTAAAACACACAGAGGCTTGTGCAAAACCCATAACGCCGAGTGTAAAACCTGTAATGCCTCATGCTCTTTCTACAAAAGCTGTTTTATAATTAAAAAGATGCTATTTATGCCGGTCAAATGTGATTATGGAGTAACCGCACAAAATTTCCGTTTAACAAACAGGTCTTATGAATCATAATCAGGCTATAATTATAATTACAAATAAGATTAAGTTCAAAGAAGAAGGGATTTATATATTTTCGAATGGACTAACAGAATTTACTCATATCTGAGTGCTTCTATCGGGTCAAGACCAGAAGCTTTCACTGCCGGATATACTCCAAAAATCAGCCCGACCGCTGTTGTTACAAGCAGACCTGTAATAACCCAGAAGACGGGAACAATAACCGATGCCTTTAGCAAAAGCGCAACTATATTACCGCCAATTACCCCGGCGATAATACCAGCCAGACCGCCGACAAGACTTAAAACTATTGCCTCAACAAGAAATTGTAGCCTGATAGTTGTTTTTTGCGCTCCTACAGCTTTTCTTATACCAATCTCCCTTGTTCTTTCAGTTACGGACACCAGCATAATATTCATGATACCTATACCCGCCGCAATGAGGGATATGACTGCAATAACGAAAGCTCCGAGTTTAAAGTACCTGGTAATATTATTAAACTGCGAGATAAGCTGATCATTTGAGACAATTTCAAAATCATTTACCTTACCCGGAGCAATTTTGCGGATGGTTCTTAATGCCCCGATGACCTGATCCTGCGTAGCTTCATATAAATTTTTATTTTTTGCCTGAATATTAAGTTTCGCAGACTGATGACCATTTCCAAAATATTTCTGATAAACTGAAATTGGTATGATAACAAAATTATCCTGGCTCTGCCCAAAAACCGCTCCCTTCTCCTTAAAACTACCAATTACCTGAAGCTGAATATTATCAACAGTTATCTTCTGCCCGACAGGATTGACATATTTAAAGAGTTTCTTGATAATATCCATGCCAAGGATACAGACGTTCCTGGCATATTCAATATCCTGTCTGGAAAAACCGCGTCCGTCATCGATTATATAAGTAGAAGAAATAAACTCATCCAGATTAACTCCGGTTACATGAACATTTGGATTAGTGGCTTCGTTTTGGAACTTAACGGTTCTACTGCCATGTCCGAGCGAAATGCCAACGGAAACAGGCAGGGTAGTCATCGCTTTTAATCGTTCTCCCTGTGCAACGGTCAGGTCCTTTCTGTTATGATATTTCCTGTGGGCTTCATGTCCGCCGGTCATAATTGCCGGATATTTCTGAATAATAATATTATTCGTACCGATTTCGCCAAAAGCCCCTTCGATGGTTCCCTGTATGGCAGCAATGGAAGTCATAACGATAATAATTGAAAAAAGTCCTATGGCGATACCGAGCAAGGTAAGGATACTTCTGGTTTTGTTCGTCCTTAGCGAATTCATAGCCATCATAAAACTTTCATAAATCTGAACTATCTGATACTTTTCTTTGAAACTCATGTCAAACCCGTTAATATTATTTATTTTTCCCTTCGCACTTACCTATTCATACCTTAGTGCTTCGACAGGATTCATCTTAGAAGCTTTATAAGCCGGCAGGAATCCTGAAATAACCCCGACCATTGCGGAAATAAAGAAAGACCCGATAACAATTTCGACAGGCATTGAAGTCGGCATGAACCGGTTAATAATCAGACTGGCAGGGAATGAGAACAATACGCCGACAGCTCCCCCCATTATGCAGATAATAGCCGACTCAGCGAGGAACTGGAATAAAATTGAGGAAGTCTTTGCTCCAATTGCCTTGCGTATTCCAATTTCTTTTGTTCTTTCTTTTACCGACACGAACATGATATTCATAATTCCGATAGCGCCGACAAAAAGAGACAAAGCCGTAATAACAAGCCCGGCAACAGCAACGACACCGATGATACTGTCATACATTTTGGTCAGAGCTTCCTGTTGATTAATCGCAAAGTCATCGGTACTGCCAAAAGGGACTTTCCTGACAGCGCGCATAATATCGCGGATTTCCTCTTTGACATCTGGCATTTCCTGAACATCCTTAACCTTAATATTAATTCTAAAAGAATCACGCTTAGGTCCAAAAGTTTTTTTGAATACTTCGATTGGCATAATGACCTGTCCATCAAGACTAAACCCGCCCATAAAGCCGCTGCCCTGTTTTTCAAGCACACCGATTATCCTGAGAGTCTCGCCTTCAAGCTTAATTGTTTTATTTATCGGGTCTTCATTCGGAAAAAGGTTATCGACAATATCCTGCCCGACAACACAAACTGAATGACCGGAATTTACTTCAAATTCAGTCATGAACCTGCCCGCAACGGGGAAAACACCTGTTGTCTTAATATAATCAGCAGTAGTTCCGGTGATAATAGAAGTTGTAGCAGTCTTCTCTTTTCTTTTAACAAGGGAACCGAAAGTGCGAAGGTTCGGAACAACAGCATCGACATTCCTAAGTGCAGCTTTCAGTTTCTCGTACTGTTCCATAGTAATGTATTTCCTGTTGCGCTGTTCGTGCCAGTCTTCGCCACTAAACCAGGCATATTTATCCACATACAAAACATCAGAACCAATAGAGGCTATTGACTTTATAAATGCGTTACGAAGTCCCGTAATTGCCGTTGACATTGTAGTTACAGCGAAGATGCCGATAACAATACCGAGAGTAGTAAGAATAGAGCGCATCTTATTGGCACGGATTGCCCTCAGGGAAATAAATATTCCCTCTTTAATATCCAGTACAAAGGTGTTTATCATATAAGTATTGCGTTTATTAAATGCTTTGGACGGTTTGTTTTAATCAGAAATAAGGCAGGTAAAAATAAGAAGTTTCCCGGACTAAGAAAGAATGATTTAAGATTTATAAGCATAATATTAGAATATTTTAATAATTCAGAAGAAATGAAATAAAAGGGAAATAACTTCTGACTTAGTAAGATAATTGCCACGGATACATTTGTGTGGCAGGAATATTACGGAACCGGGAGTCATAAAAAGCTATTCATATCTGAGAGATTCCACAGGGTCAAGATTCGCGGCTTTGTATGCCGGATAAGTGCCGAAAGTAACTCCGACAGCCACACAGACAGCCACGCCGATAAGCGCAGATTTAAACGGAAATATCGCATCTGCATTTAGAAAGCTTCCTGCCAGATTACCAACACCCACTCCAAGCAGTATCCCTGTTATTCCGCCAATAAGACAAAGTGCAACTGATTCAAAAAGGAACTGAGCGAGAATATTTTTCTTCTGTGCCCCGACAGCTTTACGCACACCAATTTCGCGTGTTCTCTCAGTTACGGAAACCAGCATGATATTCATAATGCCAATTCCGGCGGCAAGCAGAGCAACGGCGGCGATAACCATTGCCCCAGTCTCTGCGCCCTGTTTTATACCGTTAATTGTCTGGAGAACTGTTTCATTTGAAAAAATTTCAAAGTCACTGTCCTGACCCGCGGGCACTTTCCTGATTGTTCTAAAGTAACCAATGGCAGATTCAATCGTTGCATCATAATCAGACTTGCCGCGTGCCATTACAGTTATGTTAATGCTGTTATTCGTCCTGCCATAAAAATTTTGATATGTCGTAACGGGCATAATAACGAAGTTATCGCGGCTTTCTCCGAACAGTTCGCCCTGTGATTCATAGACACCGATAACTTCAAGCAGGCTACCATCAACCTTCACCCTCTGTCCAACGGGATTAATAAACTTAAAAATCTTTTTCGCCACGTCAGCACCAAGCACACAAACCCGGCTGTAATGCTCAACATCGCCATTATTAACAGCGCGGCCGTTATCGACAAACCACTTATTGTTAGGTTGTGCATCAGGAGTGATACCGCATATTTGAACATCGGGGTTAGTTTCGACATTTAGGTATTTAATTACTTTCCCAAAGCTCCATTGTTCGGCACCTACGTATTGAGCAATCGTCAAGCGCTCTTTTAGTCTGTAATAATCGTCAAGAGTAATATCTTTTCTGTTCCGGTATTTATCCCTTGCGCCAGGTCCGCCTTCCTGCATCGCGGGGAACTTTTGAATCTGGAAAGTATTTTGTCCAAGCTGGGAAGTTCCTTCATCAATGCTCTTCTGAAGCATTGTTAATATCGTACTTATCGAAATAATTGAGAATATACCTGCAACTATACCGAGTATTGTCAGCGATGATCTCAATTTATTTGAGCGCAATGAGCTTAATGATATTTTAATAACCTCCGATGTTTTCATTATTCGTACCTCAGGGCTTCAACGGGGTCCATCTTTGCGGCCGTATATGCTGGTGCGAAACCCGACAGGATTCCGGTCAGAAATGAAATGCCAATTGCCAGTATTACAGCTTCATACTGAAAAGAAACAGGCAGGAACCGGTTAATTATTATGCTTAAAATAACAGCTCCAATCAGTCCCGCTATTCCGCCAGTCATACAAATTATTACAGCTTCCGTAATAAACTGTGCGAGTATAGTTCTTCTTCTTGCGCCGATTGCCTTTCTGATTCCGATTTCTTTTGTTCTCTCCTTAACAGAGACAAACATGATATTCATAATTCCAATAGCGCCGACAAAAAGCGAGAGACCGGTAATAAACAAACCAACCAGTTGGATAACTCCTACTGTCTGGTCATAAAGCTTAGTCATCCCGTCCTGACGATTGATTGAGAAGTCATTCTCTTCGCTATAAGATAATCCTCTTACCTTTCTCATTATACTTTCAGCTTCTTCCATGGTTTGTTGAATCATACTTGTATTAACGGCTCTGACAGTAATGGTAACGCTTCGGAAGTTTGAGTTTTGGAAATACTTAAATATATTGCCGACAGGCAGATATATTTGTTTATCCGGGTTAAAGTTGCCCATGATAAAGCTACCCTGTTCCGCAAGGACTCCAACCACTTTAAACTTTACGCCTTTTATTTTAATAAATTGGTCTAATGCACTTTCTCTAAGGAAAAGATTTTTTGCGACATCACTTCCCAGTACAACAACATTCCTTGCGCCTTTACTTTCTATTTCATTGAAAAACCGGCCTTCGCTGAATGTAAAGTTAGTAGTGGCAAGATATTCATTTGTTGTGCCCGTCATTAATGTACCTTCTGTTGTAAGCCCGCCATTTTTTGCTGTCTGAACCGTCCATACTGTCGGGGCGACTGCAAGCGGAAGCTTTGCCTGTGTTCTGTACCTCTCATACTCCTGAATCGTTATATTTTTACGATTTCTTGTCTTCCAAAACTGGTCATCGTTGAACCATTTGAATTTGTCTATATATAAATTATCCGCGCCGAGAGCACTAATGCCGTTTTGGAATGATGTATTAATTCCTTTTATCGCTACCGACATAAGAACTACGGAGACAATGCCTATAAAAATACCTGTGGCAGTAAGAACCGAGCGTATTTTGTTAGATTTTATGGCACGGAATGAAATTGCCAGACCTTCTCTTAATTCAAACAGGAAGTTTTTCATATTGATAAGCTCTAACTTGTTAGAATTTTTCTTCCATTGGGAATATATCTGTTTAATACGGGTCCATCATGCTCAATTAGTCCGTCTTTAATTTTTATAACCCTTGCAGCATGTTCCGCTATATACTCTTCATGCGTTACAAGAATAATAGTGTTGCCTTTCAAATAAATATCATTAAACAAAGTCATGATATCTTCGCCTGTTTTTGAATCTAAATTACCCGTGGGTTCATCTGCAAGGATGATAGACGGTTTTGTAACAAGCGCCCTTGCAATAGCAACTCTCTGCCTCTGACCGCCTGAAAGTTCATTCGGCTTATGATGGATTCTGTCGCCCAGCCCAACGCTTGCTAAAGCTTCGCGGGCACGGTCTTTTCTTTCTGACATATTAACTCCCGCATAGACAAGAGGCAGTTCCACATTATGAAGAGCATCCGAACGGGACAGAAGATTAAACGTCTGGAAAACAAAACCTATTTCTTTATTTCTGATTCTCGCCAGGTCATTATCTTTCATCCGGTTTACATTAATTCCATTAAAGTCATACTTACCGCTGGTCGGTGTATCAAGACAACCAAGCATATTCATAAGTGTTGATTTGCCTGACCCCGATGGTCCCATTATTGCGACATATTCATTCCTGTCAATTCTGAGAGAAACATCGCTTAATGCTCTGACTTCTTCGGCACCAACCTGATAAATCTTCGCAATATGTTCTATATTAATTATATTATTCATTTTTATCCGCCGTTACTTTACTATTTATTGCTTTCCTTGACGGTTTTCTTACCGTCCTTCTCTGACTTTACGTTCATCTTGTCGCTAAGTTCCCTTGAGACAGCTTTATACGGGCCGCTTACAACCTTTTCGTTCCCCTTTAAGCCACTGATAATTTCGATATAGTTATCATCGCTGATGCCCGTTTTTACTTCAGCCATCTTCGCCTTGTTATTCTCCACCAGGAAGACAACTTCTTTGGGTTTATTATCCTTTTTAACCGTAGTCTTTGCCTGAACCGCCACATCATCTGCATCATCTTTCTTCTCTTCTTCAGGAGTTACCGCACCTCTTACCGTCACACTCTGGATAGGTACGGAAATTACGTCCGCCTTTGTTTCAGTTAAGATATCTGAGTTGCACGACATACCGGGGCGGATAGTTTTGTCAGCGTCAACGATTCTGATCTTAATTTCAAAGTTAACCACTTCCTGCTGTGTGCCTGCGGAAGTCGTCTTTGCGCTGTTGCCTATCTGATAAACAATACCATTAAACTCTCTGTTCTGGAAAGCATCTATCTGTATTTTGGCAGTATCGCCGACTGATATCAGCACTACATCATTTTCATCAACCTCTACGTCAGCTTCCATTTTTGACAGATCGGCTACGGTCATAATGTCTGTACCCTGACTGAATCCGCTGCCTAACACCCTTTCGCCCAGTTCAACATTTAACTGACTGATAGTGCCGTTCATCGGGGAATAGATAGTTGTCTTATAAAGATTCTCATTTGCTTCCTTTAATGCCGCTGTCATCTGCTGAACCATCGCCTGTTGCGATTCAACATCGCTCTTTGCGGAAAGATAATTAGACTTTGCCTGTTCCATTTCTGAATCACTGGAAAGTTTTTTGGCATATAATCCCTGGACTCTGTCATATTCGGACTTAACCCTGTCGAATACGGCTTTGCTTCTGTTCATGCCGGATTTAACCTGATCAAGGTTTGCCACCGCCCTGTCGCGTGCAGCTACGTATGTATCAGGTTTAATCTTAATTAAAAGCTCTCCTTTTTTAACATTATCACCTTCCTTAACCGGAAGCTCTACAATTTCGCCGGTAACTTCCGGTGTAATAACAACTTTATACTCCGGATTAATTTTACCTGTGGCTGAGACCTTCTGTGTTATCGTTCTTTTCTGTACAGTCTCCAGTGTAACCTGAACTATCTGTTCCTTGTTACCGTTAAAGACGATTAATAAAACCAATACAACCAGTGCTAAACCGGCACCGCTGAATATATAGAGTTTTTTCCTCGATTTCTTTTTAATTTCATTTGCCATTACTCTGATCTCCCTGCTTTATTTTTTTATTCAAATTTCTCATAGTCCGGCACTCCGATATAATATTCCAACTGGGATTTCATCTTGTAAAACTGAAACTTTGTATTGATATAGTTCTGTAGTGCAAGCGTATAATTACTGCTTGCAAGCAAAAGATTTACAAATGTACCAGCACCAAGGTTGTACTTTTCCTGTTCAATCTGCCTGTTTTGCTGAGCCGACCGGACGCTCTTACCGCTCACTTCAAGCTGTTTCTGAGCCGCCTGGAAATCAAGACAAGTTTTCTTTATGTCCATCTTAATCTGACGCTCCATTTCCGTAAGAGTTACTTCCTGTGTAAGAACATTTACCTTAGCCATTTCAACATTGCGGTCAGTTGACCAGCCATTGAATATCGGCATACTGATATTTAAGCTTACACCATACTGCCTGTTGTCGTTAAGACCGCTAAGTGCATCAGATGAAGTAGAAAAAGAGTTCGATGCAGAAACCCTTGGCATATATGAGCTTTTTGCTATATCAACACCATTTTGCGCACTCTGAAGTCTGAATCCCGCGCTCTTATAATCAGATCTGTTTTGCATTGCCTGTCCGGCAAACCGGCTCATGTTACTTGCTTCCTGAAGTATCATTGTGCCTTCTATGATTTTTGAAGTATCATTTGCCGATGCGTCATCAAAATTTACATCTTCGAACACATCAAGACCAAGATAATTTAGCAACTGGCTCTTCTGTGTTTCAAAACTGTTTACTGTCTGAATAAGAGCCAGCTCTGAATTGCCGACATTCACCTGCTGAGCATAAACATCTGCCAGAGTTACCAGACCAAGCTCGTTTCTCTCTGAAATAACCTCCAGATTTTTCTTATTATATTCAAGGTCTTCTTCCCTGACTTTAACTAACTGCTTAGCATTAAGAACATCATAATAACCGGAAGTGGTATTGAAAACAATATCCTGCTTAACGCGTTTCAGGCTCTGTTTTGCCGATTCAAGATCATTCTTACTCTGGTCGACAGCCCTGTAATTTGAGAGACCATCAAACAACGTCCAGCTAAGACCATAGCCGAGACTAAAACTCCTGCTGTCGCGCGATGAAGGCATTGTGGACAATACACCGCTACTGCTGACATACTCACCGCCGACACCGCTTGAGCGGTTCCAGTTCCACCCGCCATTCACACTAAGCGACGGAAGTAGAGCGCCATAAGAGCTTTTTACTGAAGCTTTGTTGCTTTGTAATCCATAAGTTGTTTTCTGAAGGGTTGTATTTGTCTGTAATGCTATTTTAACTGCCTGGTCAAGAGTGATAGTTTTCTGTGCCAGGGCATTTACAGATAAAGTTAACAAAACAATCAGCGATAAATGAAAGCGCATTCTTAACTCCTTTGAAAAATATATCATAATTATAACCTCAACTATTGATTCGCGTCATGGAAAGTTTTGACGCGCTTATTTATTAAAAAGTTACACAAAATTAAAATTAATTTCAGAAAAAACATTTCTTCTCAGACAAAAGCCCATCCGGAAGAACCGAAACGTTAGAGAGACACAGCTAAGAGAAGGTTTAATTTAGAATAAAAGTTAAAGCAAAAACTCTTTTTTAATTGTATTCATAAGATAAGCATAAGCTTCATCATAATTATTGCCTATCTTCCCATCGAGAATAGCTTCCTCAATGGCGCTTTTAATTTCGCCTACCCGTTTACAGGGCGGGATATTAAAGATACTCATTATCTCCGTGCCCCTTACAGGCGACTGAAATGCCCTGAGCCTGTCCTTTTCCTCTACCTCACGCACCTTTGCCATTACTTTTTCGTAGTTCGAGAGATAGCGGCTTACCTTCTGATGATTTTTACTTGTAATATCAGCCCTGCACAATGCAATCAAATCTTCAAGATGCTCGCCTGCCGAAACAATTAACCTCCTGATAGCCGAATCGGTAACCTCTTCATCTACCAAAGCTATCGGGCGCAGATGAAGCCTCACGAGTTTCCTGACATACTCCAGATTACCAAGCGGAAGTTTCATCCTGTTAAATATCGCATCAAGCATTCGGGCACCCATATCTTCGTGCCCGTGGAAAGTCCAGCCCGTTCCCTCAACGAATCTCTTGGTCATAGGTTTGGCTATGTCGTGCGTTAATGCGGCAAACCTCAGCCAGACATTATCCGTAACCTCCGATATGTTGTCCACTACCATGCATGTATGAAGAAAAACATCCTTATGGTGGAAATCCTTCCTCTGCTCCACTCCCGCAAGGTTCGTTACTTCGGGAAAGATGATTTCCATAACGGACGTTTCATAAAGCAACTTTAAACCTACGGAAGGCTTCGGACTCAAAAGGATTTTCATAAACTCATCTGAAATCCGCTCCTGAGAAATGATACTCAGCCTCCCGCGCAACTCCCTTGCAGCTTTCTTTACCGATTCATCCACATGGAAATCAAGCTGGGCAGAAAATCTTATCGCCCTCATTATCCTGAGCGGATCATCGTTGAAGGTAATAAGCGGGTCAAGCGGAGTTTTAATAAGTCTGAGTTTAATATCATTAAAGCCGTTAAACATGTCAGACAACGTTCCAAAGCTTTCGCCATTAATAGAAACTGCAAGCGTGTTAATAGTAAAATCGCGCCTGCAGATATCATCCTCAAAAGTGCCGTCTTCAACTATGGGTTTGCGACTCTGGCGGTCATAAGACTCCCTGCGTGCTCCGACAAATTCCAAATCCAGTTCATCAGTCTTAAAATGAGCCGTACCGAAGTTCCTGAAGACAGAAATTCTTTTAATATTAAGTTCTTTAGCCAGCGCCGCCGCATAATCAGTTCCGCTTCCCACGACAAGGAAATCCGCTTCGCATCTCGCGCGTCCAAGTATTATATCGCGCACAAAGCCGCCAACTACATAAACCTTCAGGTTCAGCCTGTCGGCTGTGTCCCCTGCTATTTTAAAGATTCTGTATTGCAGAAGCTGCTCCTTAAAATTCATATCAGGAGAGCCTGTTTCATTAATTTTCAAGTAATTCACAAATAATTTTCTTTTATAATAACCTGCGGCTTATCCAGGTAAATGTTTAACGGATGAACGGGAAAGTTCGACCATCTAAATTAATAAGATTAGTTTGAAACTTACTTCAAAAAAGGTAATAATATCAAATAATTTTAGAAATTATTGGATAAATGCTCCCCATCGCTAATAAATTTGCCAGCTATTGCGCTGGACTACTGGACAAGTCTTCCAGAATAACAAACACTATGTCAGGGAATTTTGAACATTCTTTTATTAATCAGCGGGATGGCGGAGTAATTGTTATAAAGAGCAATAGTCTAAACTGGATTAAGTTTTGTTTCGGAAAGGATTATACCGGAGCTGAGAGAGTTGTAAGCATTGTAACTAAAAATATTTCAGATGATTGTAATTTCAGTTAAGATAAAAGCAAACAAAGTTTTTATAAAGTAGCAAAGGCTGATAATGTTATAATTTTATATTATTTTACAAATGGAGCAACGTGGTTTATAGTCCGACATCTGTAATTTGATGCAAAAATG
>JBAXDX010000093.1:0-11379 GCA_037140715.1 Ignavibacteria bacterium | reverse complement strand
CCCGCAACTACTCCGGACTACTTTGCAACGACTCCGGACCCCGGCGTCAGAACCTTACAAGCCGGCGACAGGACTACCCGCTTCGCTACAACGACTCCAGAAGATTTTACAACGACTTTAGACTGTTTTACAACGACTTTAGGTTACCACGCAACGACTTTAGGAGTCCCTGCAACTACTCCGGACTATCACGCAAACACTTTAGGCGTCCCCGCAACAACTTTAGACTGCCGCGCAGCGACTTTAGACACTCCCGCAACTACTCCGGACTACTTTGCAACGACTCCGGACCCCGGCGTCAGAACCTTACAAGCCGGCGACAGGACTACCCGCTTCGCTACAACGACTCCAGAAGATTTTACAACGACTTTAGACTGTTTTACAACGACTTTAGACTGCCGCGCAACGACTTTAGAAGCTCCTGCAACTACTCCGGACCGCCGCGCAACGACTTCAGGCGATAAAAACGGGACCCCGGAAGAGGAAGTTCCAATGTTATAAAAAGAAAATTTGAACAAACAAGGTGGCGGGAAAGATTTGGATAAAGAAGGCGCCTTTAAAATTAAAGACGCCAAAGGTGAGCTGTACCGTTTTTAGATCTCAAATGTTGCACTATTTCCCTTCTTCTGACTTTTCTTTTTATGGCGAACACCAAAATGGAAAACGTTCCTGGCTGCTTTGTACGAATTATAAAAAGCGGGGTGTTTAAGTTCAATCCCTTCCATAATATCGTCTATAATATATATGGAATTAAGAGCATGCATAAAAAGTGCCTCGAGATCTTTTGTCGCTCCAACGCCGTCTCCGTGCGAAGCGTCCACATCCGTAATAGTAGATTTATATTCCGCTATTAAACTTTCATAATCATCTATTATTTCCTGCGTAATGTCGTATTTAATCATATCGGTTTTATACTTATTCAGAAGACCAAGAATTTCGGTAGCTTTATCGCCGAGCGGATTATAACGCATAGTCACAAGTGAACTGTAGTAATCCTTGGACATATTTAACAGTTCAAAAATGTTCTTCTTCCTCCCAAGCGCATGGAGAGTCCGGGAATAGGAGTAGGTAAGCGAAGCCATAGCGGCACGCGAATCCGGTTTTTCATCTTTTGTCGAAGTTTTTAACTCGTTGCGCCTTATGCACTCGGCTGTGATCTCTCCGTTCTTTTCGCTAAGAAGCGCAGTTTCCTCGCCTAAAGCAATCTGCAGAACAACGATTGCAACGTTGTCTTCCATACATTTAATAACGCGCTTAAACATATCCTGTCTTGCAACGTCACGATCGGACATTAACTGTACTGTACCCATATCTACCATCCTTTCTTTTGGATTAATGAAATAAAAATAAAAAGTAATCTAATTCTAAAACGGGACGAAACCCCGGTTCCAAGTACTTTAATGCTAAAACAAAATTAAGAAGTTCGGATTTTTCAGAAAAAAAATAATTCCGGAATAAACTATTCCGGGTCAGACAGTCGTTAATAAAATGATTTTAACTTAGTCTGTTACAAACGACAGTTATTACTGATTGCAATTAACATAAAAAAGAAAAAATTGTCAAATATTTTTTATAAAAATAAGATATTTTTCTTCTTTTTGTGATGAAGAATACATTATAGAGCTGAAAAATGCCTGTCTGACGATAATTTCATTGCTGCAGACTCCAATCCGGCTCCATCAGACGAAGAAATTTTATAACAGCGGGGGTTCTCTGCGTAATCATTCACATGGTTCTACGTACTTATACGGATGCTTTCTATTAGATAATTTTATATATTGCTGGATAATTTTTCAGGTCTTTCTCTATTTTTATTTTGCGTTTGGAGTATTTGCCGGTATAATCATTCCGGAATATTCTTCTTTGCGTATTTAACAGGCACGCAACAAATTTGCCACGCACCCGTCTGAAAAATAATTTAAGAACCATTGCAGCTAAATATTCTAATTTATAGCTTAGGATACATATATGTCAATCAGTAATTCCAACCGCTCCCAATCAGACTCTCTTTTTGATTTAATACGGAAGTTTTTTAAAAATAAAACTATCCGGCATCTGTATCCGGAAAGGAAACAGGTATGGCCGGCTTCAGCTTTACTGGCGGGCGGGCTGCTTCTGACGCTTACCGTAAGTCTCTTATTAAAATCAAATGTTGAACAGAACGCAAAAAAAGAATTTAATTTTGCCTGCACCGAACTTCGAAATAAAATATCCGCAAGACTGCATG
Source organism: Ignavibacteria bacterium (assembly GCA_037140715.1). Taxonomy (GTDB): domain Bacteria; phylum Bacteroidota; class Ignavibacteria; order Ignavibacteriales; family SURF-24; genus JAUZPB01. The sequence goes on along the minus strand of JBAXDX010000093.1, from coordinate 9,152 downwards.
CGCACGCCCAGATGCTTCGGAGCGCAGCCACTTTCTTTACATATTCAGACGGAATAACCCGCAATGAATGGCGGAATTATTATGCGAGTCAGAAGATTGAGCAGAACCTGCCCGGAGTACAGGGATTTGGCTACTCAGTTATAGTCCCGCCAGATCAGTTAGCCCGGCATGAAAAGGAAATTCAAAGCGAAGGATTCCCGCAATACTCCGTCAGACCGGCAGGCAAAAGAGAAATTTATGCACCGGTTATCTATCTGGAACCATTCTCCGGCAGAAACCTGCGAGCTTTAGGCTACGATGTATTTTCTGAACCGGTCCGCAGAAAAGCTATGGAAACAGCCAGAGATTCTGATATTGCCGCTCTTACCGGGAAAATTATGCTCGTCCAGGAAACAAACGCGAATATTCAGACGGGTACTATTATGTACGTTCCTGTCTATAAAAAAGGAATGCCGCTTGAAACTATCGAAGAGCGCCGGCGCGCCATTAAAGGGTGGGTTTCCAATCCTAACCGGATGAACGATCTGATAGCAGGGATTATCGGCAGCTACGAAATCAATGGAATAAAACATATCCATCTAAAAATATTTGACGATTCTTCATACAACCCGAACACCCTCCTTTATGATGGCAGTGAATTACCTGATGATCATAGTATATCTCCCTTATTATTTTCTCTGAAAATACCTGTCCCCTTCAACAGCCGGCAATGGTATTTGTTGCTTACGCAACATAAGTCCGAAGCCGCAGGTTTAGATTACGGTAAAGTATGGCTTGCCGCGGCAGGCGGAACAAGCATCAGCGTCTTATCTATTTGTTCTTTATCTGTTGCTAATTAACACGAATATCCGCGCTCGTAAACTGGAGGAATTATCTCAGGACTTAAGCGAAAGCGAAGCTAAATACAGAGCAATATTTAAAAATGAGATCTATGCCGTCTGTATTTTCAATTTAGAAACATTCATGTATCTGGACGTGAATGAGGCGCATTGTGCAATGTACGGCTACAGCAGAAAAGAATTTCTCTCCGGAATAACTATCTATGATATTTCTAATGAACCCCTGTCGAGCGTTTCTTCTATCAGTCAGGCAGAAAATCAAGCCGATATATTCATTCCTCTACGGTATCATAAGAAAAAAGACGGAACGATATTCCCTGTTGAAATCGTTGGCGGTTCGTTTGTATGGAAAAACCGGAATGTGATGTTCATTATAGCACAGGACATTACCGAACGCATACGGGCGGAAAAAGCCTTGCAGGAAAGCGAAGCTAAACATAGTTCCATGATTGCCAATATTTCTGACGTAGTCTGCATAACAGACACAGACGACATATTAAAATATATCAGCCCCAATATTGCGAAATGGTTCGGATGGCAACCACAGGACCTTACAAGAACGAAATCCATGCTAATGGTTCATCCGGACGACCTGGGATACGTTCAAAAAGGATTCTCTTCTTTCCTTAAAAAAGACCACTCGGTAAAAATGCTGGAGTGCAGATTAAGATGTAAGGACGGAAGTTATAAACCAATACATCTTACATCTGTCAACCTTATGAATGACCCGGTAATTAATGGCGTGCTGACAAATTATCACGACATATCTGAACGAAAGCAGGCGGAGGATGCATTACGCGAAAGCGAACAGAACTACAGAACTTTGGCGGATTCCGGACATACTCTGGTCTGGGCTTCCGGAACGGATAAGCTTTATAATTATTTCAATCGTGTCTGGCTGGAATTTACGGGACGGACACCTGAACAGGAAATGGGCAACGGCTGGACGGAAGGCGTGCATCCGGAAGATTTACAGTACTGTCTGGATGTTTATACAGGCGCATCTGACCGGCAGGAAAAGTTTAGCATGGATTACCGCCTTAAACGGTATGATGACGAATATCGCTGGCTTCAGGACGACGGGTGCCCAAGATATAACAGCTCGGGCGAATTTACTGGCTATATCGGCCATTGCATTGACATAACCGAACACAAACAGGCTATGGAAACTCTGCGTCTGCGCGAGTCTTATTTGTCGGCTATTATCGAAAATCAGTCCGGACTGTTCTGGCTCAAAGATCCGGACGGCAGGGTTCTCGTAGTAAATAAAAATTTTTCAGACGAATTCGGCTTTGATAACCCTGAATCGCTTGTCGGCAAAACTGATTATGACTTATGGCTACGGGAACTGGCGGATAAATATATCGCGGAGGACAGAAGGGTTATAGAAACAAAAAAAACAATCATCGTTGAAGAATCAATTTTAGATGAAGGCAACCTTAAATGGTTTGAGACTTATAAAGCACCTATTTTTGACCATCAGGGAAAAGTAATTGGCACAACGGGATATTCCATTAATATCACCGGACGTAAGCAGGCAGAGGATGCATTGCAGAAGAGTATTCAAAGACTTGAGTTTGCTATGAATACGGCTGATATGGCATGGTGGGAAATTGAACTGCCTTCCGGTAATATTGCTTTTGGAAAACGAAAAGCCGAAATGTTAGGCTTCCCTCCCGAAAGGTTTAAACATTCTAAGGATTTCATGACTCTGGTTCATCCTGATGATTATGAACCGATGATGGATGCTATGCGCAGGCACCTCGATGGAATATTAAATAAATATGAAACTGAATACCGGATTTTAACCGCTTCAAATGAATATAAATGGTTCTATGATATTGGAACTATTGTAGAAACTGACTCAAATAAAACACCAGTAAAAGTTGCCGGACTTGTTCTTGATATTACAGAGCGGAAAGCAGCACAGCTTGAGCTTATGAAACTCAATGAAAAACTGCAAATATCGAAAATACATATTGAAGATAATCTGATTCAGGAACACTTGCTCGTGAAAGAACTTATAGCAACTAAAGAAAAACTTGAGGAAATAAATTCAGAGAAGGACAGACTTTTCTCTATCATTGCGCACAATTTGAAAAGCCCGTTCCAGGGATTCCTGGGATTAACAGAATCAATGGCTGAGAATATTGACAGTTTCTCTCAGGCTGAATTATCCGAGGCAGGGCGCGAGATGCACATTGCTTCCAAGAATATCTATACGCTGTTAAATAACTTATTTGAATGGGCACACATGCGACAGGGAATGATAAGTTCTAATCCAACAGAACTATTTTTATCGGATATAGTTTCTGAAAATATTAATTTAATTATTAAACACGGAAAGCAGAAAGGAATTGAGATAACCTGCGAAATCGACCCGGACCGGATTGTCTATGCGGATGAGGCGATGCTTAATTCTATCCTGCACAATCTTCTGGTGAATGCCGTAAAGTTCACAGAGCATGGCGGAAAAGTAAATGTAAAAGCAAAAATAACAGAAAATAATATGATGGAAATATCAGTAACCGACACCGGTATCGGGATGTCGGAAAAGTTTTCTGACAAATTATTTAAGATAGATGAAAAAGTCGGACGCAAAGGAACGGACGGAGAGTCAGGCACAGGCTTAGGTTTATTGCTTTGCAAAGAATTTGTGGAAAGGCATGGCGGCAGAATCCGGGTGGAAAGCGAACAGGGAAAGGGAAGCACCTTTTTCTTTACAATTCCCGTAGCAGACAAAAATTCTCCGTTTGATATGGACTGATTCCTATTCATAGTTTTAATCATACCCCCTTGCAGGGCGATTATATTGTCCGGACTGTGTTCTCGTGATTATGATGATTTTTATGATTTGGCATTTTCTTCCGGGAAATCATTTTAATCACAAAAATCACACGAATCATAGTTCTGACAATTTACCCGAAGTGGCTGAAAATTATCTGAACTGTGATTTTTATGATTAAAATGATTAACCATGATTCATTTTAATACTGACTGCGTTATCATACAAAATCTGAATCACGGGATATAAGGTAAAGATTAAAGCAAAGCAGTTAATGACCTGCGTTATCATAAAAATCATCATAATCAAAAGAATCACAGTTCTGACAATTTACCCGAAGTCTGAATCACGGATTAAACGGATTTGACAAATTTACGGCTTGCTTAAAGAAAAAATATCAGTCCAAGACATTCCCCTACCCCATAAAAGCATCATATTTGTATTTTAGATAAAATAATTTCAGTTCAGGCAGACAATTCTCTGAAAATTTGTAAAAAATAGCCGGAAACAACACCAGTCGCCGGATTTTTTGCGAACTGTTCGCATGGTTTGTACAAAAGAAATAATATATGTTTAACCGGTACTTAAACAGTAGAAAAACATTGGAAACCGGATAAAATCAAAGTTTTTATCTTCATTAATATTAAACCGACAACTGTGGAAAGGAGATGCCTGGCAGAATAATCTCCATTGCCCGCCAAATTCCCTACGTAATCGTTCGCATGGATCTACGTACTTGTACCGATGTTTTTTAAATAATAATAGTATATATTGCTGACAGTCTTTCAGGGGTTGCGCTGTTCGTATCTTATGTTCGGGAATAGACCAGCAAAAAAATATTACTATTATTACTAACTATTATAATACTTTATGTCTATACTCGATTTTATTACATCTTTTTTTGATTCAGAGAGTGAATTTACGTTAGACTATGATGACCCGGTTTATGGAACAAATGAAATAGCTTTTTCGAAATATGAATTTCTTGGCTATTTAAATCATACTCCTAATCTTCATGAAGAGCACTTGAATCAAATTCTTGAGGAAGGAGATATTGAATCTATATCCCCACATCTTGATGGGGCTCTTGGTAACATGATTGCTCAAAAATACTTTGCAAATTTGGGGGCAGTTGTTGAGCCGGAAGTTCATAGTGACAATGGGATAATAGATATGATTGTCTCGCCATCTTATTCAATGCAAATGATAAAAATTCTTCCTGGAAACGATGGTATTGAACTTGAGACTACATCTTTAGATGATCAATTTGCAATAGAAATTAAAAATTACGGGGTAAATTCGTTTCATCAAACAAATCTGCAGGATATTGGCAATCAGATTCAGAATGGGAGTCATGTTGCTGGTCATTCTTATCTGGGTGTCACAAAAGATTTTCTTCATCTTGATTGGGATACACAAAAAGAAATTATTGATATTGCCAAATCTAATGGCGATGGAATTATTCTTCTGCCATATAATAAAATGTCATTGGATGACACATTAAATAATTTATTAGACCAACTTTATTAGAAATATGAAAAATATTGCTTTCTTTGGGAAGTTTAACAGCGGAAAATCAACATTAATTAATTCATTATTGGGATACAAAGTTGTCCCGGAAAAACCTATACCCACACATGTCCCCTGTGTTAAAATTGAATATGGCAATGTATTTGAGATAAAGGGCTTTAACGGTAGTAGTGACCATCCTATTTATTCCACATGGAATGAATTTGAAGAAAAAATGGGAAGCACAAAATTTTCTTATGTAAAGGTAATTAGTCCTCATTCGTTTCTTAAATACGGATTCTCGATTTGGGATACACCGGGTATCGATGACATAAATGGAAATTACACAAATTATGCTGAAACCTTTCTTGAAAAATATAGCAAACAAATTGATTCGGCATATTTTTTAATATCTAATACCGCAATCACAAATACTGAAATAGACTTCCTGAAAAAAATTTATAAAAAAATAGATGAAGTAGTCGTACTTCATACAAAGGCTGAAAGATATAATGGAACTGACACATTAAAGGTAATTGCAGATTTTGAAAAAACGATAAAAACTCATATAGGAATATCTCCTGTCGTAAGAGCAGTATCTCCTAAAATGATATGGGAAGATTCAATTTCGAATTATTTTAAAGATACAATTGAATCTCAGGTATATGAGGAAAAGATTTCAAATGTTGTGAAAAAGTTCGAATCTGTGAATACTAAAATAGAAAACCTTATCTCAGAATATGTAAATTATCAGAAGATATTAAATGATGCCAGAAAGACTTTAGAAAATACACTCTCGGAAAATAAATCGATAATAAAAACTATTTTTAATGACAATCTTTCGGCAAATCAAATAGTAATCAAGACCTTGTTAAAAGAAAGTTTGGAAAATAACATAACAACAATTGAAATGGTGTTGACGAATAGTTTAGATAATATGAAAATCAACATTATAGATAAAGTTAATAATGAAGCTAATAGTATTTTTGGTAAGTTATCTGATATACAAAGTCAAATTGAAAACAGACTTACAATTCAACTAAGTAGCGTAGCTCAAAATATAAATAATGACCTTAGAAATATCTCTTCATTGTTGAAATCAGAAGTAAAAGATATTAAAGCTAACGATGATACAAATACCAGCCGAATGATTAAAAGCGGCACAAGCAATTCTGACATATTGAATAGTAATTTAAGTAATATGCAAACAGCCCAAACAACTTTCAATAATTTACTAAAAAATAAAATTGATTTATTTTATAAAAGAATGGAAACTAATTTTTTTAGATTATTAAGTTATTCCTCAAAAGAATTCATCTTTATAAAATTATCTTTATCATTTATAATTATTTTACAAATTATTTTTCTCACAAAGTACTTTAACCTATGGTAAAATATAATAATCGCCTTTTTGAACAATATAGAATACAAAAAAGTGAATTAACTAAAATATCTAAATATTTAGAAGGATTATTATCCCGTAAAGATATTTATAATGAATATGATAATGAAAAATCATTACTGTCTGATATTTCTAGTGAATTGTTCAAGGATATATTCGTAGTATCTGTTGTTGGTCAGATGTGCAGAGGTAAATCGACTCTTCTGAATGCACTATTAAGAAAACAAACAGAAATATGCTCAACAAATATCTGTGTTAATACCGCAAAAATAACCGAACTAAATTATTCTGATGACGAATATGCCAAGGTTATATTCAAAAATTCCAAATCAAAAAAGATATTAATTAATGACTTAAAGGAATACGTTGATAAAGACGGCCGATATGTAAATGAAACACTTCTGACCAAAGTCTATTTGCAAAATCAATATTTAAGGAATGGCGTAAGATTAGTAGATACACCGGGAGTTGACGACCCGGATAAAAACCGTGAGGAAGTAACAATAAATTATCTGAATAAATCTGATGCTGTGATATTTTTGGTTACTCCGGATGGTCTGATTTCAAACTCGGAGAAAGAATTCCTAATTCAAAAAGTCTTTAATGATAATAGTATTATCAGCATTTTAGTTGTTATGAATAAAATAGATGAAACCGAAGAAGATAATCTAAAAGAAATTTGCGAATATGTCTTAGAAAATGTAAATAAAATATTGAAGGCGGCTACTGGCGAAAAAATAAGTCAGATAATACCAGTTTCAGCTAAAAATGCTATTGATGGATTCTTAAAAAATGACGAAGAAATTTTTAATAAGTCGCAATTCCCTGATTTTGAGGATAAGTTACAAAATTTTCTGGTAACACAAAGAGGACATGCTAAATTATTTCGTCTGATTAAAATAATAAGAAAAAAAATTTTGGAGAAGATAATTAATAATATTAATAACCAGCTTCTTCTGTCTAATGATTCATTAAAGGAAATAGAATCAAAAATAATAAAACTTGAAGCGACTTCCAGAGAATTAAAGCAAAAGACTGAGAACAATAACAGGGAAGCGGATATAATAAGAAGGGAAGTTCGAAACGATATGCAAAATTATATAAAAAACGATATCTGGATATTAAATGAGTTGATTGATCAGGTTTTTCAAAATAGCCCAACCGAAAGTCAGATGAAAGAACTAGAGAATGAAGTCAAAGATATCTTTTCAAAAACATCAATACAATCGAGAAAGAAACTGGAAGAAACCTTAAAAAATAATGCCCGTATGTTATTCAGCTCCCAAGAAAAAAACATGCAAAATTTTTTAAGTAATATCGGGTCCGGAATTAATGCTCCGACATATTCATCAATAGATTTTGAACGGGCAAAAAAATATGAAGAAAAGGAAACTGGATTTTTTCGTAGTTTGTGGAATGGTATTAAAGAATTTTTCTTAGGGATAAGGAGTACTGAAAAACAAATTGTCTATTATAAGAATGAGATTCAAAAAGCGATAACTAACAGCAGGGAATCTCTTCTTTCCAGCATTGATAACATCATTGATGAGACAATGAAAAATATCAAAAATATAATTAATAAGGATACCGAAGAGATGATTTCTAATATAAGAAAGCAACTAAACAAGGCTAAAACGAATAAGTCACTAAAAGACGAAGAGAACAATAAAAAAATGAAGCATTTTAATGAGTTCCTGTCTGAGCTGAACGAAATACAGAAGAATATTACTAATCTGGAATTTGTAGTGCGAGGTAAAAATTGAATAATAATATTCAGGAAGAAATAGAAAATATAATAAAAGATATTATCGTTTACTGTCATAATAATGGACTAAAATTACCTGAGTTCTTAAATAGTGCCAAAGAAATGTTGTTATCTGCACACCTAAATATTGGACTTATTGGAGCATTTAACTCAGGAAAAAGTACTCTGTTAAATTGTCTGATAGGAAAAGATTTACTGCCAAGAGGATTTCTTCCAACTACTGCCGCAATTACTACAATCGATTTTTCTGAAAATGAGGAATTAAAATATGAATTACGTGATGGACAGATTCAGACAACAACATTTAAAAATGAAAATATCAAGTCCCTTATTTCGGTTAAAAAGATTGAAAAAGAGGATGAAGTTTCCAAAGTATGGATAAAGTATCCTATAAATTATGGACGGAATATATCTTTTATTGATACTCCCGGAATTGACGATATTGATGAATTGCGGAGTCTGCGGACAGTCTCTATTCTTTCTCAGGTTGATGTGGCAATATTATTGTTTGTTCATCCCATAACATCAACGGTTCTAAATTTTCTTAAAGAAAATGTGATAGGAAGAGAGATAAATAAGATATTTTTTTGTATGACACATATAGATAAGGGAGGAGTAAGAGAAAATATAGAAAAGGTCTATGAGGACAATGAAAAAGAAATTGAAAAAATGCTTGGTTTTAAACCGGTTATACATGCAATAGATCTTTTAGGATGTTTGAACTCAATTTCACGGGATGGACAGAAATCAAATGAGTTTATTCAATTTGAAAATGAGTTTCGTCATTTTATCGAAGGCAGTGAAGCAAAAAAAATATTATTTGGACGGGCTATTACAAAAATTCAATATACA
>JBAXDX010000092.1:0-11415 GCA_037140715.1 Ignavibacteria bacterium | reverse complement strand
ATTTCACGCCGTCATTTCTCATTTCATAGAATCATTTTCCATTTCGCGCCGTCATTTTCCATTTCCTGTCATCATTTCTTATTGTAAGACATAATAATTCATTATCTGACCTGACAATGCTGTTCTTTGTCTGAACTGCCCACCCGGCCGTATTTACCTGTCAGAGAATGAACCAGGCATTATGGAGCGGAGCTTTCTTCGGATTTGCATAACATGAATGATTAAGATTAAGGAAAATGTTGTCGCGCGGGTTATTTATTAAAAAGTTTTTTTATCTTTTTAGAATAGCGGTTACTGCAGATTATACTATCACGATGATGTCTGACCTTTAGAATTAATGAACCGTTAGGATACTGCTCTATTTTTTCAACATAATTAAAATTAATTATCGTTGTATGATGTACGCGTATGAATGTTTTTTCGGGTAATATTTCCTCCCAGCTTTTTAGTGTTTTTTTTTGAACTGCTTTCTTCCCGTCAGCCATATTTACATTAGTATAATTTTCCATTACATCAATAAAAAGAATATCATTTAAGGCAACCAGTAGTTGCTCTTTCCCGCAATTGAGTATAATCTTATCTTCTAACGTTAATTTAGATGAATTATCTGCGCCATTGCTGTTCTTAATACTTTTAGCCCCGATATCTTTAATCCTTTGAAGGCGATTATATACAATATCCAGAAGTTCTTTATTGCGGACTGGTTTTACAATATAATCGTCCGCTCCCAGGTTCATTCCTTCCCGCATACTTTCAATATCCGCTTTGGCAGTCAAATAGATGAAAGGTATATTCTGAGTACATTTATTTTCATCTAATTTCATTTTTACCTGAAATCCATTTATACCAGGCATCATAATATCGCATATAATTATATCAGGAATTAATCTGGCAGCCATTTTTATTCCTTCAGTTCCGTCTGCCGCAATATAAGTTTCATTATTATCCTGTTCAAAAAGCTCCTTAATATTGTCGCGGATAACTTCTTCATCTTCAATTATTAGCAACCTGTACATTGGTCTTTCCTGCTGTTCAATTTTAAAAATAAATTTATTATCTCATCTGAATTTGATTAATAGGAATTAATACGGTAAATGTTGTCCCTTCATTTCCCTTACTTGAAAAATAAATCCCGCCTCCAAGCTGTTCTACAGCTCTTTTTACGATGTTCAAACCTAAACCGGTACCTTTGATATGCTGGGCATTAGACATTCTGGTGAACGGTTCATAAATAATATTTTGCTCTTCCCAAGGAATGCCAATACCTGTATCGCTAATTTCATATACAAGTTTGTCTGAAATGGAATTTACACTAAAGGTTACCTGTCCATTTTTAATATTATACTTAAAAGCATTTGAGAGCAGATTCCCCAAAATCTTAGTCATTAACTGTACATCGATATTATAGAAAGTTTCTGCTAAATTAAGCACTAATTTTGAGACTATATCGGGATATGACATTGTAATTTCATCTAATAAATCACGACAAAAGAAAGGCAGGTCGATTTTCTCAAACTTTATATAAACTTTAGCGCTGTCCATTTTATTAATAAATAATATTTCATTAAGCATACTTACCATAGAATCAACACTCTTCCGAATATTATTATAATGTTTTGCTTTTTTCAGCGAATCATATTTCTCGCCTCCCATCTCCATAAAATCTGATGAAGCCAGAATAGCAGTAAGAGGTGTGCGGAATTCATGCGAGACCATAGAAACGAAACGATTTTTTAATTCATTCAACTCATGCTCTCTCTCAAGATTATGCTGTAGCGACATAGTTATTTTTTTCGTCTCCGTTATATCGCGGCCCGATGTAATTACAGATTCAACATTGCCTTTTGAATCATACTCCGGCATCAGCAGCCAGTCAATCCATGCTCCATTGGGCAGTTGATATTCAACACGGTGTTTTTCTTTAGTATCAAATACTGTTTTAAGAGAAGTAGCGAATATTTCGATCAGCTCTTCAGGGAACCCTGACTCGAAAATTGTTTTACCAGGCAGACATTCTGCCGATATTCCTATTTGTTCTTCAACGGCTTTATTTACATATACATATTGTAATCTTTCATTAAACCTGGCAATAGCATCTTTTGTATTTTCTGTCAAAGCTCTGAATGTCTGATGAGACTGGCGCAATTCCTGCGTCCTTTCTTCAACTATATCTTCAAGGTGGTTTTTATAATGATTTAATTCAATCTCTGCAAGTTTGCGTTTGGAAATGTCTGTTATAAAACCTTCGAAACAGACGGTGTTCCCTTCCGCGTCTTTAATATGATGCGCACTAAGTTCAACCCAGACAGGAGTACTATCTTTCTTTTTCCATTGTAATTCCAGGCTACTCGCATACCAGGACTGGTCATATATTAAAATATTTTGCCCCCTTTCAGCTTCATTAAAATATACATCCTTCATATTGCACAGCATTAACTCATTAACAGATTCATAACCCAGCATTTCAGCAAGCCTTGAATTAGCATTTATAATACGGCCGTCTTTAGTGGAGATATAAATTCCAACAGGAGCATAAGTAAAGATATTCCGATACCGCAGTTCGGATTTCAGAAGTGCTTCTTCAGCTATTTTACTTTCGGTAATGTCTTTAATTACACCATCGTAAGAAATTAATACGCCATTTGAATCATATTTAGGGATTCTGGTATCATGTATCCATCGGATATTACCGTCTTTACAGACTATCCGGTGTTCAATCAGCTCAATATTCCCCCGGTTAAATAATTTTTGAATTTGTCTGGTTACTATTTCCCTGTCTTCAGGAAGAACTATATTAATCCACAAGTACACATCCTGAGCAAACTCATCTGCAGTATATCCGGTTACAGCAAAACAAGCTTCATTATGTACTGTTTCGACAGCTTTTCCATTAATTAATTTTACTGTATAAAGGTAATCGGTTAAACCATCTGTAATTCTTTTATACCTGTCCTCGCTCTGCTGAAGGGCAAGATTAGTTTTTAATAATTTATTGGTTCGTTCTTTTACGCGTTTTTCAAGTTCTTTGTTCAACTGATTAAGAGATATTTCTGCTTTTTTACGCTGCGTTGTGTCGTTGAAAAATGAAATTACAATATTTTGTTCTTTCAGAAATGTAGCACTAATTTCAACATCAATCAGACTTTCATCAGCGCATTTGAGCCTTCTCTCAAACCGCGACCTGCCTGTTTTTATAATACCCTCAATCCACTTTTTTGCTTCATCCTCCGATTCAGAATAGTCAATATCTGCAACCTTCATCCGCAACAACTGTTCTTTTGAATAACCGGTCATTTCACAGTAAGAATCATTTACCTCAAGAATATTCCCTTCCAAATCGACAGACCAGAATCCGTCAAACATAGTCTGGATTAATACCTTATCTCGCTGATGGCTTAGCCTGAGAGCCTCCTCCGCCTGTTTGCGTTCAGTAATATCCTGCGCGATGCCCTCGAAACCTATGACCGCACCGGTTTTATCTCTCAAAGCAATGCCATTTGACACGTGCCGGTACCATGTTCCATCGTTATGACGTACCCGGTATTCAACGCCGGTTTGCCGTTGTTCAGACATTATCAGTTTTTGTAATCCCGCCAGACATACCAGAATATCATCCGGATGAACAAATTGTTTAAATGATTGTCCTATCACCTGCGTTAGCGGATGTCCCAACGATATTGTCCATGCATTAGAAACAAAAACCAACACTCCGTCTAAAGTTAGCGTATAAATAATATCATGGCTGTTCTCCACCAGCAGGCGGTACTTTTCTTCACTTTCCCGTAGCGCCTCTTCCGCCCGCCTGCGCTCAGTCAGTTCATTTTTTATATTTATATGAGACTCAAAAAGTTTAAATGCCATCTTTATGGATGTATCGAGAATAGCATTTCCCGAATTCTTTACTACATAGCCATATGCTGTAATCTCTTCTATTTTTTCTATTATTTCAGGTGCCATACTATATGATAAAAATACAACAGGTATTTCCCTTTCTTTCATTAATCTTTTCGCCGTTTCCGTACCGTCTATACCCTCTCCCAGATAAATATCCATAAGGATTAAATCTATCGAATTATTCTCTTTGAATATCTCAATGGCTTTTTCACCGGTATTCGCAGAGATGACCTTATACCCGCATCTCTCAATAGACTGTTTCTCTGTCATTGCTATAAGAATATCGTCTTCCACAAGCAGGATTGTTTTTTGATTTTCACTATTCATAATTTATTCTTTATATTATCAGCTATTACAGACTTGACTTTCGGTTACGAAGGGAAATATTACAAATTATGTTCCCAAAGTACAAAAATTAAACTATAATAGATATACGAAGACGATGAATCGACATTTTTTTTGAGTTATCAGCCACGGTGGCGAATCGGGACGGGAATATGTCAGCGATGGAAATCATCCATCTTAAAAGCAAAAATATCAGGACTATGATTCATTGAGTCCCGCGTCATCCTCAGAGAACCACAGGGGCAATATTTTTCTTAATCGGAATATGATTCATGTGATTTCCATGATTTATATGATAACGCAAATCCGTATAAAATGGATCATTTAATCATAAAAATCATAGTTCTGACATTTTTGCATAACATGAGTTATTTAATGCTGATGCTTACGGCATTATAGTTTGGGATGTTATAAAAACAGAACCGGATAAAAAAAAGCCGCAGATAAAAAACTTAACCTGCGGCTTAAAAAAAGATTCAACTAAAATTTTATGGATTTAACCCCGTATGACATTCTGTACAGAGCATTTCTTTCCATGAATCACCTACATCTGCCGGATGCTTAAATTCAAGCTCGGCATTTGAAAGCCCTGTCTGCATATCCTTCAGAGTTCCCTGTGCCGTTATTGTATGACAAAGATTACAGTCCTTTGAAATGACCCTGCCTTCCGGACTAACGTGCTTGCCATCGTGGCAACGGAAACAGCCGTTAAACTGAAGATGACCGATATTGTTAGGATAAACATCCCATCTGACCTTCATCTCAGGAAAAATATTCTGACTAAACGCATTTTGAATGCCCGAAATCGCCTGCTGAACAATCTTACCATTGCCTGCATAAATCTGAGGATAATTAGTCTGATAGTATTTTGTAACTTCAGATTTAATAAAATTAAGCGAACTATCGGTTGTCGAGAATTTCTTTCCTAAAATATCCATAGCCGTTGCCTTAATATTAGGAAGAGACTTCGGAATAAATCCGGCAGTAATCGCATTATTTATAAAAAATGTTGGTGGCTGATAGTTGTGCGATGGGCGGTTATGGCAGTCGATGCATTCCATTGTTCTTACTTCCGAAGTACTCCCTTTACCCTGACCTTCAGTTGATTTGAAAACAACAGATTTACCAGTTTTTATATTTGTATATTTAACCCAGGGAATAACTTCACGCTTTTCATCAGAAGTGGAATATTCAATCTTTGTATCAGGGTTAATATGCCAGTGAATACCTTCCTGAAGACCGAGGGCGCTAAGATTAGCTCCGATTTTCATAACAAGATTAATGTCCCATTCAGTATTGGCAGAATCGGCTAAATAATGGCGTTCGATTCTGAGCTGGCGTGCATAAAACTTTTGGGGCCAGTGACACTGTTCGCAAGTTTCTCTTGCGGGGCGCAGGTTTTTTATCGGTGTTTCAATCGGTCTCGGATAAATATTCATTAATGAAGTATAAACCTGATAAAGACCGGACATCTTTGACTTAACATACCAGCCTGCACCCGCTCCAACATGGCACTCAACGCAGGCTACTTTTGCATGTGGCGAATTTTGGTAAGCTGTATATTCCGGAATCATAATATTATGGCATGTTTTACCACAAAATTCTACTGATTCGGTGAAATGAAAAGCTTCATAACTCCCAACTGCTGAAATCATAAGGAAAACAGCCGTGCCGATGACAAAAACCATAAAACCATTGCGATGACGAACAATATTTAAGTCAACCTTAGGCCATGTATCCGACTGTCCGGGTTCCTTCTTTTTATTCCTCCTGAAAGTAAGATACATCCCAACAGGAATTAATATCGCTCCCATAGTTAAAAATACCGGCAGTATCATATACATTACAACACCAAGATATGAACCTCCCCGATTAAAGAAAAATGAAATGATAAAAAGGAAAAGTATCATGAATAAGGAAATCAACGCAATCGTCAGGCCGATTAGTGATATCCAGTTGAAGAAAGGACTCGGTAATTTATTTCTCATCACTACCTCAATTGTGAAATTTTATATTAGTATATTTAGACAAAGCAGATTACCCGCTAAATAATGAGGTGCAAAAATAGATAATGATTTGAAAAAATCAAAGACAATAAAAGTGTAACAATTATTCTTACTGAGAACTTTCACTCTCAAACCCTAAATACCATTCATGTTCCTTGATAGCCGAAATGAATTTTGGTATATTTGCTTCAAAACATATAAAAAAAGGGATAGGAGTCCAAATCTTGAACCAAAAAGAAAAACGCAAGCCTGTTGAAATTGTTGTTAATTCCATTATTGATGAGATGCCGAAAATACTTCCGGTTCTTCCGCTCAGGGATGCAGTTATTTTCCCTTATATGATATTTCCTGTTCTTGTCGGGCGTGAACAATCTATCAAAGCAGCTAATTATGCCCTCGAAAATTCTAAGTTCATTTTCCTTTCTGCTCAGAAAAAAGCAAGTGTTGACGAACCGAAAAAAGAAGATATATACATTGAAGGAACTGTTGCTAAAATTATACAGATACTTAAGCTTCCTAACGGACTTATGAAAATACTTGTCGATGGACTTATACAGGGCAGGATCATTGAGTTTACAGATAATAAGGATTTCTTCGAAGCTACGATAGAGATTATCCTTCAGAATACAGAAAGTAAGGTTGAGCTTAATGCCCTGGTCCGACAGATGACAAATCTCTTTAAGGAATATGTAAAAACTAACCGCTCCATACCGAATGAAATCTTTGGTGCTTATGAAAATATTGAGGAGCCGGACAGAAAACTTTTCTACGTTGCGGCTAATATTTTACAGAATATTGAAGTAAAACAAAAAATACTTCAGAAATTCACTCTTAGAGACCAGATTTATGAAGTTATAAAATTACTTAACTCGGAAATAGATGTTCTTAAAGTCGAAAAGGAAATTGAAAGTAAAGTACAGGAAAATATTGCCAAGACACAGCGAAAGTTTATTATTCAGGAACAGGTAAGAATACTTATGGAGGAATTGGGAGATGATGATGATTCATTGCCTGAGTTTTCGAGACTAAAGAATAGAATAAAAAAAGCTAAAATGCCCAAGGAAGCCGAGGATAAAGTAAACGATGAATTAAGTAAGCTTAAAAAAACTCCTTCTATGTCACCCGAGTCAACGGTAATCAGAAATTACCTCGACTGGCTTCTTGATGTTCCCTGGCATAAAAAGACAAAGGATAATCTGGATATAACGTATGTCCGCCAAATATTAGATGAGGATCATCATGGTCTTGAGAAACCTAAGGAACGGGTTGTCGAACATATAGCCGTGCTGAATCTGGTTAAACAAATGCGTGGACAAATACTCTGCTTTGTAGGACCTCCCGGAGTTGGCAAAACCTCACTTGGTAAATCTATCGCACGGGCTGTTGGCAGAAGCTTTGTCAGGATAAGTTTAGGCGGCGTAAGAGATGAAGCTGAAATTCGCGGACATAGGCGTACTTATATTGGTTCAATGCCAGGCAAAATCGTACAGTCTATGAAAAAAGCAGGAACAATTAATCCTGTAATATTACTGGATGAAATTGATAAAATGAGCATGGATTTCCGCGGCGACCCTTCTTCGGCTATGCTGGAAGTTTTAGACCCGGAACAGAATCATACTTTTAACGACCATTACCTTGATGTGGACTATGACCTGTCTCAGGTAATGTTTATTACTACCGCAAATGTAAAATATAATATTCCTCTGCCGCTACAGGACAGGATGGAAATTATCGAATTGCCAGGTTATCTCGAGTATGAAAAACTTCAGATAGCAAAGAAATATATTATTCCAAAGCTGATGACAATTCACGGACTGACTGAAAAAACTGTATCCTTTACCGATGAAGCAATAATAAAAGTCATTAACGGATATACACGTGAAGCCGGTGTAAGAAACCTCGAGCGCGAACTTGCTACTACATGCCGTAAAACAGCACGTGAGATTGTATTTAATCATCAGAAGAACGAAGAAAAAACCTATAAATCGGAACAGCATGAAATAAATGCAGAACAGGTTGCAAAATTTCTTGGTGTGGAAAAGTTCAGACGGCTTATGGCTAGTCAGGAAGCCCGCGTAGGAAGTGTTACCGGTCTGGCATGGACAAGCGTGGGCGGTGAAATATTAAGCGTTGACGCAACAATTATGAATGGTGCGGAAAAACTAACGCTTACCGGGCAGCTTGGCGATGTAATGAAGGAATCCGCACAGGCAGCCTTAAGCTTTATCAGAAGCAACACAAAACTGCTTGGATTACCTGAGAACTTTCAAAAAGGCAAAGAAATACATATTCACCTGCCTGAAGGAGCTATCCCGAAAGACGGGCCATCGGCCGGTATCACTATGGCTATGGCTATGATTTCTGCTTTCAGAAATATAGCGGCTAAAAGCGATGTTGCTATGACGGGTGAAATTACATTACGCGGAAATGTTCTTCCAATTGGCGGACTTAACGAAAAGCTTCTCGCCGCACAACGCGCAGGAATGAAAATTGTTTTAATCCCAAAAGATAATGAAAAAGACTTGGCAGAAATTCAGGTTGCAGTTAAGGAAGGCCTGGAAATTATTCCGATCGGACAAATTGTCGATGCTCTCCCCTATGTATTTGAACAGTCGGCATTAACAAATACCGAAGCAAAAAAGAGGGAACCAAAAGATTCTTCTGCAAAGCCGAAGAGTTCAGCCAGGAAAAAGCAATAAGAATATTTTTATGCTGTTACAGATAAGAAAAGGATCATATCCCCACAGGTTAAATAAAATAATATTAAAGGCAGAAAGCCTGACACGATTGTAGGAAAATTATGGCATATATAGTTACCGCACGGAAATGGCGGCCAACCAGGTTTGAAGATGTTGTAGGACAGGAGCATATTACAACTACGATTAAAAATGCCATTAAAAATGACCGTATAGCTCATGCCTATCTGTTTGCCGGTCCGCGCGGCGTTGGGAAAACAACAACAGCACGTATTCTTGCTAAAACGCTCAACTGCCTGAATCCGGTTGATTTTGAGCCGTGTAATGAATGCGACATGTGCAAATCATTTAACACTTCGCAGTCGCTTGATATTATTGAAATAGACGGAGCTTCAAACCGCAGGATAGAAGAAATCCGGTCGCTACGCGAGTCTGTAAAGTATGCGCCTACAAAAGGTACATATAAAGTATATATAATAGACGAAGTTCACATGCTCACCAACGAGTCGTTTAATGCACTGTTAAAAACGCTTGAAGAACCGCCTGAACATACAATTTTTATATTTGCGACTACTGATGTACACAAGGTACCACTTACAATAATATCGCGTTGCCAGAGATTTGATTTCCGCAGAATTGAGCTGGACAGCATTAAAGCTTTATTAAATAAAATAGCCACCAGCGAAGAAATTAAGATAGATGATCAGTCGCTTACTTTAATTGCAAAAAAAGCTGATGGTGCTCTTCGCGATGCTGAAAGTCTTTTTGACCAGATAGCGTCATTCAGCAACGGAAACATTGAAGCCACAACAGTCGGCTCTATGCTTAATCTTATTGACGATGATATATATTTCCAGATTTCCGAAGCTGTTTTAGATAAAACTTTTATTTCCGCTTTTAACATTACAAAACGGATTTATGATAATGGCTGGAATTTTATAGATTTTTTTAATGGATTAACCGAGCATTTCCGCAATATTATGACCGTAAGACTTACGGGAACTCATAAAATGATCGAAGCCGCTGAAATCTATCGGGCTAAATATCTGGGATATAAAGATAAGTATAGCGAGTCCGATCTTTTAAGAATATTATATTTTTTGAATAAAGTTCAGATTGAACTGAAACAGACCTCAAACCAGCGTTTGAAGGTTGAAGTAGCCTTATGCCATCTAATCGGGCTTGAAAAATCGGCATCAATACGCGAAGTAATTGATAATCTCGAAGAAATTAAAAAAAAAACTCCTGACCTAAATTTTCAGTCTCAACAGGAAAAATATTCTTCAATTGAGCCAAAAATACAAGAGACACAGCTTCCCACGTCTAAAGAATCACATAATTATGTTGAGTTACCACCAGATGAAAGAACTGACCAGCCAGAAGAAATCTTAGATGAATTAAAAAATATAAAAGCTAAGTGGGATATATTTTTAACAGAAATTAACTCAGAAAAATTTATAGCCGGAGGTGCTCTTAAATCTGCAAGGCTGGTAAGCATAGACGGCAATAAACTCTATTTATCCACCGATGACCTCCATTCAAAAAATACAATCATTCAAAACAAAGATTATTTCACAGCAAAAACAACATTTTTTTTTGGTAAAGCCTATTATTTTTATTTCAAAGACAGTTCCGGCATAGCCGAAACAAGCTATTACGACCCTGAAAACGACAGTACTGCCATAATAATTGAAAAGTCAGTCGAAACAAATCCTGTAGTTAAAGCAATAATTGAAGAATTAGACGGGGAAGAGATATCTTAGGGGGGGTCAGGTTTCTGATTTAGATATTCTAACCAGAAGATAGTAGCATTTTCATGTCTGTCAGGCGAAAATTTAAGTTACTTTCTGTTTAAGAAAGACTTTCATAAGAAAGGTTTAAAAATAAAAAACCCAGTCGATAAACGACCGGGTTCTAAATAAAAATTTCTGGCAGCTACCTACTCTCCCACATCAAGACGATGCAGTACCATCGGCGTATAGGGTCTTAACTTCTCTGTTCGGAATGGGAAGAGGTGTGTCCCCCTAGCTATAGCCACCAGAAAACTCTGATGTATTATATACAAAATAAAAGAAAAATTGAAAGAGCTATCCATAGTTCACAGAAACTGTTATTTCTGTGAATAAAAATAAATTGATTAAGCCTCACGACTTATTAGTACTGCTCGGCTGAATACATTACTGTACTTACACCTGCAGCCTATCGACCTCGTCATCTCCGAGGAGTCTTTTGTCACATAAATGTGAGGGATACCTCATCTTGAAGCGTGCTTCGCGCTTAGATGCTTTCAGCGCTTATCACAACCGTACGTAGCTACCCAACGATACCACTGGCGTGATAATTGGTGCACTAGAGGTACGTTCGTTCCGGTCCTCTCGTACTAAGAACGACCCTTCTCAAGTATCCTGCGCCCGCATAGGATAGGGACCGAACTGTCTCACGACGTTCTGAACCCAGCTCACGTACCGCTTTAA
>JBAXDX010000091.1:0-11543 GCA_037140715.1 Ignavibacteria bacterium | reverse complement strand
GTACCCCGTGGGAACGTCACGGGTCAATCGGAAAACTCCAAGTACCCCGTGGGAGTCAAAGCAAAGTTATTCCCAAAACAGAGAATCATTACCGGTTCATTTAATGGGTGCGTGGTTCTGCCGGCGTACATTGCCTTTTTATGGATGCCTGATTGTGGCGGGACTTTGATACCTGATATTAAAAGAACCGATGTTAATCATTCTTGTGTGTTTAGTGATATTTTACCTCAGAAGATTTAATCCCCATCAACAAAAAAGGGAAGTCCAAAGCTTTTAGCCCCGGACTTCCCTTTATTTTCTTTGTGTTCAGAAATAGATTAAATTATATTTAAGTTTCTTTTCCCTGGTTCATCAGGACGGACAACTCCAGATATTTCATCAGCTATTATAAACATCCTTATTTTGTAGCAGGGATATATTCTTTCCCGGTAATGGTAGTATCATCATAGCCTTTAACTCCCATTTCAGGCATATCGAGGCCTTCAACTTCGTCTTTTGCCGGGACTCTGATACCAATAAGTTTATCTATCAGTTTAAAGAAACCGTACATAGTCGGGAAAACAAATAAAATACAAACAGTAATCCCAATTAACTGAGCATAAAGCTGTGAAGCATCACCGTAGAACAATCCTTTTACAGTACCGCTGACGCCATTCCATCCATCGCCGTATGTGCCATCGGCAAAAAGTCCAAGTGCAAGCGTTCCCCACAATCCATTAACCATATGAACCGCTATTGCGCCGACAGGATCATCTATTTTTAACTTCTGGTCAATATAGAATGCAGCAATAACTACAATCACTCCGGAAACTGCGCCAATAATAATTGCAGAACTTGCATTGACAAACGCGCAGGGAGCAGTAATAGCGACAAGACCGGCCAGAAGACCATTTGCCATCATACTTGGGTCAGGCTTCTTATATCTCCACATCATATAAAACGTTGCGAATAAAGCTCCGGAGGCTGAGGCAAGCAAAGTATTTGTAGCTGCGACAGTTAATCTGAGATCATTACCAGATAAAGTTGAGCCTGCATTAAATCCAAACCAGCCAAAAGCAAGTACAAATGTTCCGGTTATTGCCATCGGGATGTTATGTCCCGGGATTGCATGTACTGTGCCGTCTTTGCCATATTTGCCAATTCTTGGTCCAAGCACTATGGCTCCCGCAAGAGCTGCTATGCCACCAACCAGATGCACTACTGTTGAGCCTGCAAAGTCAACATGCCCGTGTCCAAGACCGAAATTTGTTCCAAGCGTTGCCAAAAATCCTCCGCCCCATACCCAGTTGCCAAACACCGGATAAACGAACATCGAAATAAAGAAGCCATAAATAATGAAGCTTGAAAATTTCCATCTTTCAGCCATCGAACCCGTAGGAATAGTTGCTGTAGTATCCATAAAAACCATCTGAAATAAGAATAAAGCAAAAACACCCACGTCATAAACTGAATTATTGAGGAAAAAACCACTCCCGCCTATAAGTCCGAAAGACTTGCCGAACAAATGAATTGTAAACTCATTCGTAAGTCCCGGCGTGCCGCCTAGCGCAGCGACTGAACCAACGCCGCCAAACATAAAGGCAAAGCCACAAATCCAAAAGCCGATTATTCCAAGCACATAGATTAAGAAATTCATTCCCATTGTGTGAGCAACGTTTTTGGCTCTTGTAAAACCTGTTTCAACCATCGCGAATCCTGTCTGCATAAACATGACAAGAAATGCAGCTAACATAGTCCATACAATATTTATAGCTATCTTACTATGTCCGACAGCATCGGCAATTTCAGAAAGAGTTGGTTCGCCTGCCTTTTTTGCCGGCACGTCCTTAATTGTGCCGGTAGAATTACCTGACGGATCTCCCTGAGCATGTACATTTGCAGGCAGGGCGATTACAAGCGTCAGCATTATAATTGAGCATATTAAAATTAATCCATGTAAAGTTTTCATTATTTCTCCTGATTTTCATTATAAAAATTTCTAAATATTTTTCTGTTTAACCGAATATTAAGCGATAGAAAAGCCATAAATTATTTATAGTTAACTAAATGGCACTGACACCTGATTCATCGGTTCTGATTCTGATTGTTTCCTCAATATTATAGACGAATATTTTACCATCGCCAACTTCGCCCGTCTTAGCCGTAGCAAGAATAATATTGATTGCGGTTTCAGCTCTTTCAATAGAGCAAATAATTTCCATTTTAATTTTAGGTACAAAGGAAATATTATATTCTGATCCGCGGTAGATTTCCTTATGGCCTTTCTGCCTTCCGTATCCTCTGACCTCAGTAACTGTCAGTCCTGCGAATCCCGCTTTCAGTAGTGCTTCATGTACTTCATCGAGTTTGTGTGGTCTTATGATAGCTTCAATTTTTTTCATAGTAACTCCTAATAGATTATTTTTATGTGGTACGTTATTTAAGTTTAATTAATTAATTATTCCCAACCCCAATATATTATTTTTTTAGGCTATTGTCAATAAATCTTTATAAAAATATTGTCATTATGATATTCCGCCTTAATAATATAGGCTCAAGATGAGAAATTAACATTAATATAATAATAAAATAATATCCGGAATTTGACTTTAATGGATTTATTTACGAATAATGTAGAGTATACAGGATTAATCAGTCTTTGTATTTTTGTTATAAATAATAATCAGGCGGAGAGGTAGAAAATGAAACTAAGCAAGAGTATTGTTAAGTATGAAAGTCCATCTGTCAAAAAATATTTACAGGAAATTGGGGAGTTTGAGCTTATTGCTACGAAAGATGAAACTGAACTTGCTATTAAAATCAGGAGCGGAGATAAAGTTGCTTTGAACAAACTGGTAACAGCAAATCTTCGTTTTGTTGTCAGCGTGGCTAAGCAATATCAGAATCATGGATTATCATTAGGTGATTTAATTAATGAAGGAAACCTTGGTCTGATGAAGGCAGCATTTATATTTGATGAGACAAAGGGCTTTAAATTTATTTCGTATGCGATATGGTGGATCAGGCAGGCGATACTTCAGGCTGTTTCGGAACATTGCAGGGTAGTCAGACTACCTTTGAACAAGGTAAACGAAATCAGCAAAATTACAAAAGCATTTAATGATCTTGAACAAACACTTGAGCGTGAACCAACTGCCGAAGAACTTGCCACACAGCTTGATATGGAAATCGAGGAAGTATATTATATGTATGGATTGTCCTCCAGGCAATTATCCTTTGACGCACCAATATATACTGGTGATGAGGAGGAGGCAAGTAACTTGCTTGATGTTACTGAAAATAAGAATACTGGTGCACCTGATGCTTTATTAATGACACAATCATTAAAAAATGAAATTCAGAGACTTCTTTCTTCATTAACTGAAAAAGAAGCTATGATAGTAAGATTATATTTCGGTATTGGCGTTGACACTTGTTTAAGTCTTGAAGACCTTGGAGAAAAGCTTCACCTTACAAGAGAAAGAGTGAGGCAGATTAAGGAAAGTGCTATCACTAAATTAAGAAATAGTAAGAATATCAAAAATCTTCTGATGTATTTTGAATAATATAATAACTTCAGCCATGTAAATTTAGTAAAGGACAATAAAATGCTGGATTTATTTAAATTCAGCATTTTATATTATTGTTCCATGTTATGCAGTTGTATATCCTGCAAAGGCATTAGACAAAACGGATGCCGTGAAACGCTTCGATATTAGCGGAGAATATTTTTCAGGCAAGTTTTAACTGCCCGTTGTTAGCGTTAAAACTGGCTGTAGCTGATTTAACTCTGAATATCTCAAGTATTCTTCGGATATTTAGAAACTGCACTTATCTGCTCCGAAGAACTTTTTGTGTCAAGGATAAAAGTCTCAACGGGAATAACGAAATTTGAAGTCAGCCTGTCAAAATCTATAACGGCGAATATCTGGGTTCAGTTCCAGTATGCGCTACTTCCGGTACGTCCAGAAATAAGTGCTGAAAATATTTCTCTGTGCGGAGTTCTGCCAAGTGAGGTTGTTATTGTGATACTTCCTGTAAACTCTGTGTCATGCTTTATTTTATTTCTTAAAAATCAGTTGATTTTAAGGTTTTTTAGTAGCGCGTACGGGATTCGAACCCGTGATCTCTGCCTTGAGAGGGCAGCGTCCTAAGCCTCTAGACGAACGCGCCATTGTATAGTGAACCTTTCGTTTCTAAACCACAAACAAATTTACGAAAAGCCTTAATTTATTCCAAATATCAAATTGAGTTTATATTCTTCTTGAATTAGATATTCATTTGATTTAAGTTTGTCCTAAATAGTTAACTGTGAAAACCAGAAGCAAAGTTTATATGAAATTTGGCAAGCCGAAAAATATTACTTTTGCTTATTGCGATTCAGAGTCAAATAACTCAGAATTTATGAAAAAATTTATTTTTACATGTGGCGATATAAATGGCATAGGTCCCGAAATAGCCGTAAAAACAATAAATAAGATTAGCAATTCAGGACATAAAATAATTTTTCTATGTCCTAAGAATGTCTTTGAAATTGTTGCGGAAATAGTTCCGCCAAAATTTAACTTTACTTTTCATAATAATGCGGAACAAGATTTTAATAACCCGGAAGAAGTTGAAATAATAAGTTTTAGTAACAGCAAACCTGAACCAGGAATGCCTACTAAACATTCCGGCGAAATTAGCTTTAAGGCTGTCAGGGAATCATTTCTTATGTTAAATCATAAGAAGGCTGACGCTGTGATAACTTCACCAATATCAAAATATGCCTTAAGTCTTGCAGGTATTGATTTTTCTGGGCATACCGAGATGTATGCCGAATGGTGCAGTATGAGTAATTTTGTTATGATGTTCCTTTCGTCAAAAATGAACTGTGCATTGCTGACTATTCATGAGCCGGTTAAAAATGTGGCAAAGTTATTAAAAAAGGAATTAATACAGAATAAAATTGAGGTCATTTATCAGACTATGGTTAAAGATTTTGGAATTAAAAATCCAAAGATGGCTTTGCTTGGTTTGAATCCTCATGCCGGAGAAAATGGGAGAATTGGAAAGGAGGAGGAAGATGAATTTAAGCCTGCTGTTGCTTCTTCAATTTACAGGGAGAATATTTCCGGCGTCTTCGTACCCGATGCGTTTTTCGCCAATAAACTATATGAAAAATTTGATGTGGTTATTGGTGCGTATCATGACCAGGTTCTGATACCTTTTAAGATGCTTAATTTCTCTTCAGGTGTTAATTATACTGCCGGACTGCCGATAATCAGAACATCGCCGGACCATGGTACCGCTTTCGATATTGCTTACAAAGGAATTGCAGATGAAAGCAGCATGTTTGAGGCTTTTCTTCTGTCCGAAAGGATAATTAAAAATAGGCTGAAATGGAATATAAAAAAGTAAAACCTTATCAAATTGTTTCTGAAATATATGCCCATTTAATGCACTTTATTAAATACGAGGAATGGGCGGAATATTATTATAATATCACGAAAGACAATTTACCTGATAACGCACGCGTGCTTGAACTTGCCGGCGGCAACGCAAAGCTTGCTGTCTGCATGATGGAGTATTTTAAAGATGTAATTACTTCAGACTTGTCTTATAATATGCTTGCTCAGTCCACGGATAATAGACTAAAACGCGTATGTTGTAATATGGAGCATCTGCCTTTCAACGGTAAATTCGATTTAATCTTCTCCGCTTTTGACAGTATTAATTATCTCATTACTAAAAAATCCCTTAGCAGGACATTTCAGGGAGTCAGGTGCCTGCTGTCTGATGAAGGTTTTTTCTCTTTTGATGTAAGTCTCGAAAATAACAGCATTAATAATGTCCTGTTTCTTAACCGGAAAGGCATTTATAAAGGTATTAATTATGAGCAGAAAAGTGTTTATGACAAAGAAAAACGCATGCACTATAACAAATTTCAGTTTACATTAGAGGATGGAAGTTCATATATTGAAACACATAAACAGAAAATTTTCCCAATCGAGGTTTATTTCGAATTATTAGTAACTAATGGTTTTATTGTAAAACAATGTTACGACTCATTCTCATTAAATGACGCCTCTCAAGACTCGCAACGGGTTCAATTTGTCGCTATTAAGGATAAATCAAATGCTTAGTTTTTCCAAAGTCAATTTCAGATATGCCAGCCAGTTAGTTTTCGAAGACTTAAATTTTACGCTTGAACCCGGTGAGTTTTCTTTCCTGATTGGTAAAAGCGGGCGTGGTAAAAGTACTTTTATGAAGCTTATCTATATGGACTTGTTCCCGCAGTCAGGCAGAGTTGAATTTGGCGAATTTGATTCTTCCAGAATAAAGAAAAAAGAACTTCCTTATCTCAGGCGTAAAATGGGCGTAATATTTCAGGACTTTAAACTTTTGCAGGACAGAAATGTTTTTGATAATTTAGCTTTTATTCTGGAAGCGACCGGAGATGCTGGAAAGGACCTGAAGAAGAAAGTATTTCACTCGCTTTCGGAAGTAGGACTGTTGCATAAACAAAAAAATATGCCCAGGGAATTATCAGGCGGTGAACAACAGCGGGTGGCAATAGCCAGAGCAATAATTAATAATCCCAAACTTATTTTAGCGGATGAGCCAACCGGGAATTTAGACCCTGAAACTTCCTATGAGATTCTGGAAATTCTGAAGACAATAAATTCCCGGGGCACATCAATTGTCTGTGCTACTCACAACTATGATCTGGTTCGCAAGTTTAACACAAAAATTACAAAAATTGACAATCATAAAGCTGTAAATGTAGTACTGAAACAAAAATAAATACTATGATTTTATCTTACCAGTAACCTCTTCAGCAACTTTTTCAACCGGCTGACTGCCATCAACAAAAATCATCTTGCCTTTGCTGTCATAATAATCTAAAACAGGTTTTGTAAGAGAATGAAAAATATTAAGCCTGTTACGGATAACACCTTCTTCATCATCCTTTCTTTTATAAAAACTGTCGATACCGCCACATTTCGGACATAGCTTTAAATCGGCGAGATCGGAAATATTAAATATACTTCCGCATGTCTTACAGGTAAGGCGGTTTGTAAGTCTCTGCACAATGATTTCATCGTCAACTGTAATTGCGATATAATATTCTTCATCTTTTGTAAGTTTAAGAAAAATATTATCCAACAGTTTCGCCTGCTCAAGAGTTCTTGGATAGCCGTCAAGAATAAAGCCTTTTTTACAGCTTTCATCCGAGAGGGCATCCTGAATAATGCCGGCCATAATATCATCTGTTACAAGGTCGCCGCTTTCAACTATTTTCTTTGCCTGCAATCCAAGCTTTGTTTCATTTTTAATTGCGGCGCGTAAAATATCGCCTGTAGAAATATGTGGTATATCATATTCTGAAGCTAATGTTTTAGCCTGCGTGCCTTTACCGACTCCCGGTGCACCGAAAATTACAATTCTCATCATTTATCCTAAGTTATTTTTGAAGTTAAAAAATTAAAACTATTAAGGTTCTTTATTTGTCATTATATAAGGTGGTTTCTTAAAACTCAGATTCTCTAAATATTATTAAGTCTAATGGAAATGTTCAGGATTAAACGCTTTTATCTGCGTATAAACTATTGAATCAAAATAATTCTTTAAGCTGACGTACCGCCTGACATTTTTATTAAATACAAACACATCGGAACTGTCAAAACCATTGAATTTTGGTTGCGGAAGAGTAATCGTTGTTACGATTGAATCTTTGGTAAATACTTTAAATTCCTGCGAAAGAAATGCATCCGGCTGAACAAGTGAAATAAAACCGCGGAACGCGAGATTAACTTTCATAGTATCGATGCAATATAAGGAAAGCCTTTTAACATTTATTACATTTTTGGAAAGAAAACTCTCAACCACCCGCAGGAATTTATACTCCTTCTTATCAACAAAATCTACGGAAATATCTCCGTTGAGTGATTTATCAAGCAGCATAAGCCTGAGCTTGTTATCATAGACGGCAAAACGATTTAGTGTCGGGTCTGAAAACTCAAGAATCGAAAAGTAATAGTTCTTTTTATCTATTTTCAGGCTGTCAATAATTAGTTTTTCATATTTTATTTTTATGGGCAATTCTGTTTTCTCAAAAAGCCCTAATTTACCCGGAGTTTTCTCTTCTCCACGAATCGTTTTTTCAATGCTTTCTTTTAATGTTTTGCCAGGGCTGGAATTCTCATTATCAACAGGTTTCTTTTTATCGCAGGAAAATATCGATAATAACGATGAAAGAATTATTATTAGTAAAATTTTCATTAGTTTCTCATATCCTGAAGTGAAATTCACTTACATGAAAGTATTCCATTATTTGCATAGCGAAAATAAAGCAATTTATCGAGAATTGAAATAGTTATAAACCGTTTCCGCTTTTGCTTTGCCGATTACCTTAGAAATATCCTCAAGACTGGATGATTTAATCTTCTCAAGGCTCTCAAGTTCCTTTAATAATTTCTTTGCGGTATTTGCACCGATACCATCTATTTCGGTCAGCTCGGAAGTAAATGTTCTTTTGTCGCGCCTGAGCCTGTGGAAGGTAATTGCAAAACGGTGTGCCTCATCGCGTAAATGCTGAAGTAGCTTCAGACTGGAGCTTGTCTTCGGAATGATAAACGCTTCAGAATCATCAGGAAAAAATACTTCTTCAAGACGTTTGGCAAGTCCGATAATATTAAACGAACTAAAGCCAAGTTCCTTAAGAATATTGACCGCGCTCGATAACTGTCCTTTGCCTCCGTCAACCATGATAAGTCCCGGCAAAGGTTCATTCTCTTCCTTTAGTCTGCCATAGCGTCTTGATATTACCTCGCGCATACTCTCAAAATCATCAGGGCCTTCGGCACTTTTTATAATAAATTTTCTGTACTGGCTTTTCTTCGGTTTACCGTCCATAAATACAACCATACTGGCGACTGTATCGGCACCCTG
Organism: Ignavibacteria bacterium; assembly: GCA_037140715.1. Taxonomy (GTDB): domain Bacteria; phylum Bacteroidota; class Ignavibacteria; order Ignavibacteriales; family SURF-24; genus JAUZPB01. Next base: position 2,630 of record JBAXDX010000091.1, on the reverse strand, counting down.
CAAATGTGAAATATCAAAGCATTCAATCCGTCTTGGAACTACATTTAATCTTAAGTCCCTTTTAAGTGCGTTCAAAACGTAGGGAAAATTACCCTCTTTTTTCATCTTTTGAAGCTGTATCTCTTTTAACTGAAGTATCGCGTTTTGTTTGCACATATTTACAAGTGATTTTAGTTCGCCGGACTTCATAGGGATATAAAACTTCACTTTAAAAGAAGCCGCAGAACTCAGCCATTCTATCAGCACATCCATATCAGCAGGTTCTGTCTCTATTACTATTTCACGCGGGATTTCAACAATTTCATTATAATAAAACCGTATAAGTGAAGAATAAATATCAGAAAGTTCTTCATCCTCCTCCACAGAAAGCTTAAGTTGTTTTTTCCCAACCATCTTACCGCTGCGTACATTAAAGATAGAAGCTACGGCATCTTTGCCTTCATAAGCTACGCAGATAATATCGCGGTCTGTGTTATCATTAGTAACTACTTTTTGTCTGGATGAATAAATCCTGAGCTGATCAATCATATCCCGCAGTTCGGCTGCCTTTTCAAACTGGAACTGAGTTGCTGCATCCTGCATCTGTTGTGTCAGATCTTTTATAAGATCATCAGTCTTTCCTTTTAGAATTTTCATTGCCTGCTCGGCCATTTCGTGGTAGGCTGTTTGAGCAATAAGTCCTTCACAGGGACCGTCACACTTTTTAATATGGTATTCAAGGCAGAGCTTAATCTTTTTCTTTTCGATAAATTCCTGATTAATATAAAACTTACAGTTCCTTATCCTGAATATATCGTTAATCATTCTTAGAGAATTTCTCATGCTCTTAACATCTGTATAAGGACCGAAATACTTGGAACCATCACGAACAACGTTCCTTGTCGGATAAACGCGCGGGTATGGTTCATTGGTAACAACAATATAAGGGAAGGTCTTATCGTCCTTCAGCAAAATGTTATATCTCGGAGTCAGTTCTTTAATAAGATTATTCTCAAGCACCAGGGCTTCAACTTCAGTATCAGTTACAATAATCTCAATATTTCTTACTTTTTCCACCAGGATTCTTGTCTTTGCTGACAGGATATTGTTATGGAAATAAGAGCGCACGCGGTTTTTAAGGTTCTTTGCCTTGCCGACATAGATTACCTTATTCTTATCATTAAAAAATTGATAAACTCCTGGTTTATTCGGCAGATTCTCAAGTTTTATTTTAATATCATTTTCCAAAACATGTCCTGTTGAATTGCTGTACCCGGCATCAATACATACTTAAACTATTGTAGCATGATGTAATATTTGAGTAATCTAAATAAAAAAGCATTTTTGTAAGTAGCTGAGTTACCTTAATGTATGGTTGATAACCATTTATATTATATCAAAGAACCCTTTTGCTTCTTCTTCTTCCCTGACTTCCGCCCTGACGGGATAATTTGATATAAATAATTCTTTGCCGACTTGATCTGATTTCATATTTACATTACGCATACCGTATGTCAGATTCCAGGATATGATATTTGCAAAAGAAAACAGACCTCTTATATATTCACTGTCATCATACGTAATCAGCCATTTATGGTTAGTTTGTTTCATTAACTTAGCAAACCTTTCGTGATCGAAGCATTTATGCAGGTTCCCATTTTTGCCATATAACGATGATTTTGTTGCTGAGAAATATGGGGGGTCAAGAAAGATAAATACATTCCCGCCTTCAGCGGAGATTACTTCTTCATAATCATAATTAGTTATCCTGGTATCAGACAGTATTTTAGAAAGTAATTCTACCCTGTCAATACTGGAAGTTGTAAATCTTTTTTCAAAAGCAGCATTTGAATACCCGCCGCTTTCAGATGTTCCTGAAAACGTAATCCGGTTAATAGCAAAAAATGCTGCCGCTTTTTTAGTATTATCAAACTGGTCGATATTACTTAATATATATTTGTATAATTCTTTGCCATCGGCAAACATTTTTCTTAAATCACTAATATATTTTATTAATTCTTCAGGGTTATCTTTACATTCCTTCCAAAAGCAATATAAATTTTCATAAATATCATTTATCCAATATTTTTTGAAAGGGTATTTTTGCTTCAGATGAATAAACACAGACCCGCCTCCGACAAACGGTTCTCTGAATTCTGAATATTCAGGGATTAATTTAGATATGGTATCAACTGCTTTGCTTTTCCCGCCAGGGTATCTTAATGGACTTTTAATCATTTAAACACCCTCTGTTCTTATTTCAAAATTATTATTATTTGCTTTGTAAATTTAATAAACTGGTCCGGCACCTTCTTTTTTATTGTTTTTACACAAAGATAAAAACATTATAAATTGACTAACCCGAATATAGTAAAAATATTCAACTTTCAGGCTGATGTCCTCCGCTCCGGCTAAAATAACCACAAGTTTATCATAATTAACTTCATGGCAGAAAAAATAAGCGTCTGATTATAATCAAATAGAATGCCAGGACAGTCTGGAAGTATCGGGAAATATACCGGAAAAGTCGGTTTTGACACTAAAAGAGTCGGCGCCGACACTAAAAGAGTCAACGCCGACACTAAAAGAGTCGGCGTTGACACTAAAAGAGTCGGCGCCGACACTAAAAGAGTCGGCGCCGACACTAAAAG
>JBAXDX010000090.1:0-11901 GCA_037140715.1 Ignavibacteria bacterium | reverse complement strand
GGCATAATGTATTATAATTATTAATAAAAAAAAAGGTCTTACTTACATAAGACCTTAAACTAATTTACTTCTTTTCATCGCTCAGATGAAATCTGTGGAATAAGGCGAGCCTTGCTTCAGATGAATACTTCTTATTATATTCCTTAAACAGGTCGCTTACTGTCTTTGTATTATCCTTTATATACGCCTGTTCGGACAGGCAGTTTTCCTGGTAATACTTATTAAGCCTGCCCTGAGCTATTTTATCAAGAATCTGCTCTGGCTTGCCTTCTTTTCTGGCGAGTTCTTTATAAATGTCAATTTCCTTTTCCACTAAATCTACCGGGATTTCATCTCTATAGACTACAAGCGGTTTCATAGCAGCAACCTGCATTGCAACATCTTTCATTATGCCGGTCATTTCATCCAGGTCGCCATTGCCGAGGTTATCAACCTTAACAACTACGCCAAGCTTTGAGCCATGGTGAACATAGTCAGTTACGGAACCATTTTCAGATATTTCGATTGCGAAACGTGATACTTCAATCTTCTCTCCGACCTTTCCGATAAGGGCTTCGAGTTCCGATGCAATATTTTTGCCGTTATTTGCTGAGGCAAGTAATATTTCAACATCAGCCGGTTTATTTTTTATAACTGTATCAAGCACAAGGTTAGCGAATGTCTTAAAGTCATCGCTTTTAGCTACGAAATCTGTTTCGCAGTTAACTTCAGCCATAACGGATGTTTTTTTATCTTCAGAAAGATAAGTCAGGATAATACCTTCATTAGCACTTCTTTCAGCTCTCTTTGCCGCAACAGCCGCACCTTTCTTTCTCAATAGTTCAATAGCTTTCTCAAAATCGCCATTGGCTTCGGTAAGCGCTTTCTTACAGTCCATCATACCGGCGCCGGTTTTTTCTCTTAATATTCTTACCTGTTCTGCACTAATCATATTAGCCCTATATTTGATTAAGATTCTTTATTTGTATTTCTGTCTCTTCTATGATCGCGAGCCGGTTTAGATTCCCTTGTATCTTTGGATTCTTCCCTTTCTCCTTCGCGTTCCTTTTTAATTCTTTCCTTTTCAGCGACTTCCTGCGCTCTGAGTTCTTTCGCTCTGCCTGAACCTTCAATAACGGCATCGGCCATAAGTCTGGTAATAAGTTCGATTGTTTTAACGGCATCATCATTAGCAGGGATTAAATGATCAACCACATCAGGGTCGCAGTTAGTATCGACTATGGCATAGATTGGGATATTCAATCTCTGAGCTTCCTGAACAGCTATAGATTCCTTCTTTATATCAATGATAAAAATCGCACCAGGCAATTTTGACATTGTTTCAACGCCATCAAGGATTTTTCTCAGTTTATCCTTTTCCCTGGTAAGGAATAATCTTTCTTTTTTAGTAATTTTTTCAAATGTACCATCGCTTTCCATCTTATCGATATTTGTAAGACGCTTTACACTCTTGCGAATCGTAGAAAAATTTGTAAGCATACCGCCGAGCCATCTTTCGCTAACCCAGTTTTGTTCGCATCTTCTGGCTTCAGTAGCTACGACATGTCTGGCTTGTTTCTTTGTTCCTACGAAAAGGACCCTCCTGCCTTCTGCTACGATATCAGAGAAATTCTGAGCGGCTGTTTCTAAAAGCGATTGTGTTTTTTTAAGATCAATAATATGGATTCCGTTCTTTTCCATAAATATATATGATCTCATTTTAGGGTTCCAGCGGCGTGTTAAATGACCGAAATGCGCACCGGCTTCTATCAGGTCTGTTATTTCTACCTTCTTCATATTTTTTTCCTTAATATGTTCTGTTTTACTTCTACTTTTTTCTACTTTACCTTAAATCCCAATAGCATCCACCAGGACACAGCCGGTAAATCCAAAAGTATGATTAATTAAAAACTGTATATAAAAATTCTATCTCTTAGAGAACTGGAATCTCTTTCTTGCTTTGGGCTGTCCATACTTCTTACGTTCAACCATTCTCGGATCACGAGTAAGATAGCCTTCTTCTTTTAATGCAGGGCGAAGTTCGCCATTTATGCTTTCCAAAGCTCTGGCGCAACCTAGTCTGATTGCCTGTGCCTGGCCTGTGATACCACCGCCATTGACATTAACGAAGACATCATATTTGCCTAAATTATCAGTAACCTTGAAAGGAGCTATAATATCGCCACGATGTGTTTCAAGCGGGAAAGCATGTTCAAACTCTTTACCATTGATAATAAACTTACCGTTACCACTTCTTAATATAACTCTTGCGACAGCGGTTTTTCTTCTGCCGATGTAAATTTTGTCAACCATTAATTAACTCCGATTATAAACTTAATACTTCAGGCTTCTGAGCTGTATGCGGATGAACTTCACCGGCATAAACCTTGAGCTTTTTTATTAACTGTCTTCCCAATCTGTTCTTTGGAAGCATACCCTTAACCGCATGCTGAACAGCAAATTCAGGTTTGTTCTTCTGAACCTCTTCAAAGCTTCTGAGTCTGACGCCGCCGGGATAAAGCGAGTGCGAGAAGTATGTCTTTTGAAGTTCTCTCTTACCAGTCATTCTAACCTGACCGGCATTGATTACAATAACAAAATCACCGGTATCAGCATTCGGGCTGAAAATCGCTTTTTCTTTGCCACGTATTACCCTGGCAACTTTAGCTGCAAGTCTTCCTAATATCTGATCTTTGGCGTCCACTACGAACCATTTTTTATCAGCCTCTGCCGTGCTGATAAACCTGGTTATTTTTTCTTGTTTCACTTAATTCCTCCGAATCAACTATTTTTCCTATTAAAGGGCTTAAAATTAGCTTTATATCAAAACAAAGTCAAGAAATGCCATGTTTTTTTTACAGGATTCTTTTATAAACTCTTATTGTCTGCGAATTTAATGTTTTTTATACGGAATATATTCCAATGAAAGCAGACAATGCCGGAGTTACCTTGCTAAAGGAATGATTTTCCGAATGTAAAGGATTTAATAATTGAGAAAAAAACCGGCTGAAATTCCCTGTATGCCTCTTTGCTACTCATAATAATCTTAATTGTATAGTCTTCATCATCATTGGTGCGGATATAAATTACCTGAGAGACCTGGTTCTCAAATTCAACCGGCTCATTATAGTAACCAATGAATTTTCCAAAATTATACTTGAGCATGTACAGTTCGGGATTGAATAAATATTTTTCAACTACTTCAACGTGAATGTATGGTGGCGGATTAAAATTAGCGTCAGGGCACCAGAATGTTATGCCGTCAAGGCGATTTTTCCTCTGCTGATCGACAAAAACCCAGCCACGCGGATATTTCATCTTAACATTCAGAGTAGATTCCTGATAAATCTGCCCAAGCTCGGTCGAATCTCCGCCTGCCGAATCTATATTATCGTAACCGTACTCTGCATGGCTGTTACGAGCCATTAAACTTTCGTCTGATGTTTTTCTATTTTTAATACTGGTCTCTGCTTTTCTATGAACATCACTATTTGGGGTCTTATCAGTCCGGATATTTTTCTCATTAGTCTTTCTGTGAATAACCGGTTTATTCATCCCCTCCTGCCCGTCAAACTCTGAAGCATTAATGGAATAACCCCTGACGATGCTATTATTGTTGTTTCGGGGACCGCCGGACTTATCAGAGAGCTGTAGAACGACAAAAATCAGTAGCGCAAAAAGAATATGGACTCCCAGAGAGCTTACTGAACTGAATAAAGCAAGCTTTCCTTTGGTAGTTTCTTTTGGTTCTGTATTTTCTTCTTTCATTTATTAACTGTCATTCATTAATCATGATTAGTCAGCTTTTATTCGCCGGAGCGAATCAGCCATAAAAATATACCATACAATTATCCCAATAAAACTTTATTACTGCAAATCATATCGTGTTCCGGCAACGAGTCATAATAGCAAAAACGGGGGTATGTCCCATAATTTTCATAATCTTAATCATAATCTTAATCACACTCATTTTCCCCTAAAGCGATTATGATTAGTAAGTAAGAGTATGATTAAGAAAATTACAGACCATCCATTTTTGTGTTATACGGGCGATAACATATTCCCGCCCGGCTTGTTGTCGGGGACTAACGGCCAAGATAGAAATTTATCGCGCTCCTTATAAATACCATATTTTTTTGCAGACAGTTACAAATTTGTTAACTTTGCAGTTAGATTTCAAATAAATTAAGAGAACCAGGTGAAATTTCTTGTAACTGGCGGTGCCGGCTTTCTTGGCATAAACATGGTGCGCTACCTTCTCGGGCGGGGGCATGAAGTTGTTTCACTCGATACGGCAGTCTTTGACTACCCTGATGTCAGGGATAAAATCACTGAAATACGTGGTGATATCAGACACAATCCAAGCGTTATACATGCAATGAAGGGTGCTGATATAGTCATTCATACGGCTGCCGCGTTGCCACTTTACTCAGAAGAAGAGATTATGAGCACCGATGCCGGGGGCACAAGGCTTTTACTTTCTACTGCCTACAAGTCCGGCGTTAAAAGATTTATACATATTTCCTCAACAGCCGTTTACGGAATACCGGATCATCATCCACTCTTTGAATCTGACGAACTTAACGGTGTAGGTCCATACGGACGCGCTAAGATTAAAGCCGAAGATGAATGTGCCAAATACAGGAAGAAGGGATTCTGCGTACCGGTCATCAGACCGAAATCTTTTATCGGTCCCGAACGCCTCGGTGTCTTCGCCCTTTTTTATGACTGGGCAAAAGACGGGCACGGCTTCCCGATGATTGGCAGTGGCAATAACCGTTATCAGCTTTTAGATGTAGAGGACCTTTGCGATGCAATTTACCAGTGCGCTATATTAAACAGGAACCTGGTCAATGATACATTTAACATCGGAGCAAAGGAATTTACAACGATGAAGGAAGATTATCAGGCAGTTTTAGATTATGCGGGATTCGGGAAAAAAATTAAGGGACTGCCTGAAATGCCGATTATCTATACGCTTAAATTCCTCGAAATGCTTAAATTATCTCCCCTTTATAAATGGGTTTATGAAACTGCATCGAAAGATTCATTTGTTTCTATCGAAAAAGCTGAGGAAGTCTTAGGCTTTAAACCGAAGTATTCAAACAAAGACGCGTTAATCAGAAATTATAAATGGTATCTGGAAAATATGGAAAGTTTTAAGAACCAGTCCGGCGTATCGCACCGCGTACCCTGGAAGCAGGGTATCCTCAGACTGGCAAAAATGTTTTTTTAGCTCGTAAACCGCATGATATGCATTACATTCCATGCTTTCAGGCATAAAATATTCAACTGACAATTAATCAATAATAAAAAGAGACACTACAGATGGCAGAGAAAAAAGACTTTTTAAAGGAAGTAATTCAGCACATCGACATTAAGAAGTACGATGTGGTTCCAATGGTTGAGGCTATGGAGAAAATGGCCTTCACAGCGCGCGATCTTAACCGCGCCGCGCAAATTTATGATATGATGCTCAAAGATAAAGAATGCTCGGTTATTCTTACACTGGCCGGCAGTATTTTCAGCGCAGGCTTGAAGAAAGTGGTATTTGACCTTGTTAACAATAACATGGTTGACGCTATTGTTTCTACAGGTGCGCTTATTGTAGATCAGGATTTCTTCGAAGCTTTGGGCTTTAAGCACTATATAGGCACAAAGTGGAGCGATGACAACCAGTTAAGAGAACTGGCAATCGACAGGATCTATGATACATTTATTGATGAAGACGAACTTAGAATTTGCGATGATACGTGCGGACAAATCTGCGACTCGCTCGAACCACGCCCTTATTCTTCACGCGAATTTATATGGGAAATGGGGAAGTATCTTGAAAATAACGGCGGGCCTAAAGTTGAAGATTCAATTATCTACGCGGCTTATAAGAAAAACGTACCTGTTTTCTGTCCTGCATTCAGCGACTGTTCCGCCGGTTTTGGCTTCGTAATGCATCAGACTAAAAATCCTGACAAGCACGTGTCAATCGACTCGGCAAAGGACTTCCTTGAACTGACTCATATCAAGATTGCGGCAAAGGATACAGGTATCTTAATGATAGGCGGAGGTGTGCCAAAAAACTTTACTCAGGATATTGTCGTTGCAGCGGACCTTCTTCAGGGCGAAGCTTCTATGCACAAATACGCCGTTCAGATTACAGTCGCCGATGAACGCGATGGTGCTCTCTCAGGCTCGACCCTTAAAGAGGCCAGTTCATGGGGCAAGGTTGAAACTACATACGAGCAGATGGTTTATGCCGAAGCCACTCTGGCAATGCCACTAGTTACCGGCTATGCTTACCACAAAGGGAACTGGAAAGCGAGAGAAGGGAAAGAACATCAGAAGCTGTTCGCTAAAAAAACTCAGACGGCGATCTGATTCCCACAGTCAGCAATTAAAGCACGCGCCGGTAACAGGCGCGTTTTTTTTGATGTTTCCAATATTTATAATTTCTGCTCCGCTATTTTATTTTATCAGCATTAAACTTACATAACAACCACGAGGAATAAATGTCCGGATTCGATTTGGCAAACATTCAGAGTATATTAAGAAAAATGGATTTCGATGCCTGGCTGTTCTATGACTTCCGGGGGTCGAACTCTCCGGCTCATGAAATCCTGAATATTGCCTGCAATGCTCATCTGACGCGCGGATTTTATTACTTCGTACCGAAGGAAGGAACCCCTGTCAAAATAATTAACGGCATTGAGGCTTTTCATCTTGACCACCTGCCGGGCGAAAAGCTGACCTATTCAAGCCGCGAATCGTTGCGCGGGCATTTATCTGTAATACTAACTCCGGGATTAAAGGTTGCTATGGAATATTCTCCGATGAACGCTATTCCTTACGTTTCCAAAGTTGATGCAGGAACTATCGAATATCTGAGAACATTTGGAATTGATATAAAAAGCAGTGGTGATCTTATCTCAATGTTTGGCGCGCGCTGGACTGACGAACAGTTCGAGGGAAATAAGACTGTGGCATACGCTTTATATGATATCGTTAAGCTTGCCTTTAATTTTATAAAAACGGAGACTAATTCCGGCAAAACTGTCGATGAATACCAGGTGCAACAGTTTATTATGAGCGAGTTCATAAGACGGGACATGATTACCGATTCCGATGCTATCGTTGCTGTAAATGAAAACAGCGCAAATCCTCATTATGCTCCTGACGCGAATATACATAAGACAATTAAGCTGGGCGACTTTGTACTGATAGACCTTTGGGCAAAGATGAACACGGAAAAAGCCGTTATGTCCGATATTACCTGGACAGGTTATGTGGGCAAAAGCGTGCCTGAAAAGTATGTTAAGATATTCAATATAGTATCAGGCGCAAGAGATAAGGCATTTGAACTGGTAGAGAACCGATTTAAACAGGGGAAAGAGTTACGCGGATATGAAGTTGACGATGCCTGTCGCAATTTTATCAAAGAAGCAGGCTATGGACAGTATTTCATTCACCGCACGGGGCATTCCATTACCACAGAGACACACGGTAGCGGAGCACACATGGATAATTATGAAACACGGGACGAAAGGCTTGTACTCCCTTCTGCCAGCTTTTCAATTGAGCCGGGTATTTACCTTCCGGGTGAATTCGGAGTGCGTTGCGAAATTGATATCTTTATTTCAGCCAAAGGAGATGTAATCTGCACAGGGGATGAACGACAGAGAGAGATATTTCCTATTTTACAATAGTAAAACTACTGGGGATCTTACTCATAATCGGTTATGAGTCTGATTAAGATTATTGGTAAGACTAAGAGGGGGCTGTATTCCGTACGGTTTTTCCGGTTGTCTTAAAACTCACCGTAGAGCTTACCATAGTTTTTTTTGTAAAGTGCGATGCTTTCATTAATAACTTTGTAAGCCTGTTCTCTGCCGGAGAACTGTTCTACTATCACGTTTTTATGTTCCAGCTTTTTATAATCCTCGAAAAAGCGTCTTAGTTCAATAACCGTATGCGGAGGAAGTTCGGAGATATCATTAATATAATTAACGGCTATATCGTTTTTTGCCACAGAGATTATTTTATCGTCCCTTTCGTTTTCATCTACCATACGCATCACGCCTATGACTTTCGCCTCGATTATACACATCGGGATTACTTCAATCGAGCAAATTACGAGAATATCGAGAGGATCGTGGTCATCGCAGTAAGTGCGCGGTATAAAGCCGTAATTAGCCGGATAGTGAACTGAGGAGAACAGAACGCGGTCAAGCCTGAGCAGTCCGCTTTCTTTATCAAGCTCATATTTCCCTTTAGAACCTTTTGGTATCTCAATTATGCTTCTGACCGAATCAGGAGCGCTGTCGCCTAAATTTACGGTATGCCATGGGTTATTAGTCATGCTGCCTCCAGTTATTTTATAAAATCTGCTATGGGTTAAAACCCAGTAACAATGAAAATTCGTGGCAATATTTGTCATAATCTTAATCATAATCTTACTCTTAATCATACTCATACCCATTTCAAGGCAGGCGATTAAGATTATGATTATGAGTAAGATTAAGATTAAGAGAAAGAACAGATTATAATCATTCCATTACGGGCAGGGAAATTTGTTGCATTGCCGGAATCGTAAAATAAAAAGCAGTTCCCTTTCCCTTCTCACTTTTCACCCGGATTCTGCCGCCATGCTTTTCAACAAATTCTTTGCAGAGGAGCAGACCCAGTCCTGTGCTTGGTTCACCGTCAGTGCCTTTGCGTCCTACTTTTTCATCTACTTTAAATAACCTTTGAGATAAAGTTTCTGACATCCCGATACCGCTGTCGGTTACGGATATTTCCATCATACTATTTTCTATTTTTTCTAATTTAACTATTACCTTCCCCCCCTGTCTGGTAAACTTCACGGCATTTGACAAAAAATTGCGCAGGATAGAATTAAGCATTTCCTTATCCGCATGAACAGTCCGGTCCTGGTCAGTTTCATTAATTATCTCAATTCCTTTCTGCTCCCCGCGTTTAATTATTAAATCAATATTTTCAGAAACTATCTCTGATAAGACTATTTCTGTCGGATTAAAACTAATTGCGCCCTGTTGCATACGCGCCCATTCCAGTAAATTATTCAACAGCAAAAAGAGTTTTTTTGAAGTAAGGTGCATCTCGCGGGCCATTACGGATAGTTCATCCTGAGGGATGCTGTTAATGTCCTCAGCCATTAGTTCTGTTAATTCCATGAACCCTTGGAAGGGTCCTTTCAGATCATGAGCAATAATAGAGAAAAGCTTGTTCTTTTCTGAATTTATCACCTCAAGTTTTTCTTTAGTTTTGGTCAGGTCTTCCACGAGCGAATGTTCCTGAATCAGATTTTTTTCAATCTGCATTTTCGATTTTTGTAAATCTTCATTAAGTCTCATAAGCTCGGACTGAGCAGTTTTTTGTTCGGTAATATCCTCTATGGCAAGAAGTATTACCTTTTCTTTAACTCCCGGTTCCCTTTGAATCTGCCGGGCATTTAAAAGCATGGTACGTTTACCGACTTCAGAGAAGTCATGTTCCACTTCATAGTTATCAAACGTTGTTTCTACAAGGAGGATAGTCTCCAGAAGTTCTCTGAGTTTAGGGATATTCCACTGCCGGTTTCCCAGGTCATATATCAGTTTTCCGATAGTCTCTTCAGGACTTACCTTAAAGAAATCATAGAAAGACCTGCTTGCTTTAACTACCCGTAATTCCTGGTCGAGAACGATTAAAGATTCCCGCACAGTATCAATGGTATTTTCGGCAAATTCGCCTGCTTCATCCGCTATTTTTTTTATTGCGACAAGTTCTTTACGTGTTTTTTCAAGACCTTCTTCTATCTCCTTACGTCTGGTGATGTCATGATAATTTATCAGCACGCCATTAATTATGGGATCATTTATAAGGCTGGCAGCCGTAAGAGAAATTGGTTTATAACTCCCGTCTTTACATTTATATCTGCATTCCACAGTTTTTAGGGGGTTATCCTTTTCAGGGAGAGAAAAGAATCTTTTTTGAACGCGCTTCATATCGTCCGGATGAACTATTAACCAGACATCTGTTCCTAAAAGATCCTGTGGCTGCCATCCGAACCATTTTTCGATATTGGGGCTGTTATATTTAAATATGCCATCTGCATCAATTATGCAGACTACATCTGAAATATTGGAAATCATTGAACTATATTTAGCTTCGCTTCCGCGTAAGACACGGGTTAGTTCCTCTGCGAGTTTATGAGCGCGGATATTAGTATTAATAAGCAGCAGATAAATGACAAACAATAGGATACTGAAGCTTATTCCGCCTGTTGCAGCGTACCATACTTTACTATAATCCGGTCCCGATTTAGCGGAATCATATTTTGTAAACCGTAAATACCACAGATTACCATTGAAGGGGACAGAGTATTTCAAAGAGAATAGCAGAGAGGGGATTACTTTCCTGTCGATATCCTGCTTGTTGTCATAAAGCAGAGCATTCCGGTTAAATGAGAAATCATCAAATATTTCCAGCCGGATATTCTTTTTTACAATAGACCGGGTACTACCCAGTATTCCTTTCATCAGATCATTCATCCGGTAAGGGCTGTAAGCCCATCCCTTAATGGCACGCCGGCATTCTTCCACAGTTCCGGCCGGCATTCCTTTTTTATAGACAGGAACATACATAAGAGTACCTGCCTGGATATCCTCATTTGTTTCCCGGTCAAACATAATTTTTTTTGTAAGGGTGGCGATATTAGAATCTCTGGATATTTCCATAGCTTTTCTGTGAATCGGTTCGGAGAACATATCATAACCGAAAGCGTGCAGGTTTCTGCCGGAGAATGGTTCAAGGTATATAACTGACGTATATATTTCTCTTTTGCCTTTTGGTCTGACGGAGTAGTGCGGGAATCCTTCGCTCTGAATTTTCTTTTCGTGCGGGGCTAACTGATACCGGGGAATTATTACCGAGTATCCGAAACCCTGGATACCTGGTAAATTCTTCTCAATTCTCTGATTCACATAAAAATTACGCCATTCATCGCGGGTTATTTCGTCTGAATTCATAAGGAAAGCAGCTCCGCTCCGGAGCAGCTGGGCGTGTGTATAAAGTCTTGCGGATATTTTATTATTCAGGTCAGTACAAGTAATATCGAACTCATTTTTTGCGTCCTGTTCGACATCTGATTTTAATAAGAGACAGGCAGTAAGCGTCAGAAGCAGTCCGCCTGCCAGTAAAGCTGATGCCATCCATATTTTTTTTCTTTCCAGCTGCCGGACAGCTCTGTTTTTAAGGAATATCCGTATTAAATCAAAGACAGAGTTTGTACGGGAATGGTCAGGAGTTAACATAAATATCTCTTCTGCATGGATTAAAATATTTCAGTTAATATGATTTTCAGATTATTAACTGATTCATGAGGAGTAAAGGTAATAATTTTCAGGATGAAAGGCATGAAAATATTTTGACACGGGTTGAAATCCGTGTCAATATTTTTCTTAATCTTACTCATAATCTTAATCTTAATCATAATCACTTCAGAAAAATGAGTAAGATTATGAGTAAGATTAAGAGTAAGAAGAGATTATAATTATTCCATTACTGGTGGCGGGACCTGCTGTATTGCGGGAATCGTGAAGTAAAAAATAGTTCCCTTTCCTTCTACACTTTCCATCTGAATTCTGCCGCCATGCCTTTCAACAAATTCTTTGCAGAGGAGCAGACCCAGTCCTGTGCTTGGTTCATCGTCTGTGCCTTTGCGTCCTGTTTTTTCATCTATTTTAAATAACCTTTGAGATAAAGTTTCTGACATCCCGATACCGCTGTCAGTTACGGATATTACCATCATATTATTTTCTGCTTCTGTTGCCCGGACTATTACCTTACCCCCCTGCCTGGTAAACTTCACGGCATTTGACAACAGATTACGCAGAACAGTATTAAGCATTTCCTTATCCGCCTTAA
>JBAXDX010000089.1:0-11905 GCA_037140715.1 Ignavibacteria bacterium | reverse complement strand
AAGAACTGACAATGAGCAAAAAAGAACGGAACCGGATGGCAATAGCAATAAAATGTAAAGAGCATCAGTTAACGACAGAGGAAAACGCAAAGCTACCATTTATCACTAAGACCCTTTATATATTCTATTATCAGGTACCCTATGGCGACCCCAATGTTGTCAGGTTAAGACAGAAAACTTTTATTGCGCCCTTTCAGGGCTTATGGATTTTTATTCTGTTTTGTTCGATGGGCTGTTGCCCATCGCTGATATATTTCGCCCTTTCAGGGCTAATTCAGCCCTGAAAGGGCGAAATATAATAGCACAGGGCAATCGCCCTGTGAAAAATGGATACCCTTACACAACCTAAAGCCCCACAGGGGCGTAATAAAAGCAATAAATGTTTTGAACCTTAACCTGACAGCATTGGATAAATGCCTGTCAGAACAGCAGCTAAGTATTAACTATTCACACGGAACGTTCGATATCATATATACGTTTAGACTATAATATACTTCGCATGAATTGTACAACAAATAAACATATAATTAATCAGGGAGTTTTCCATGGCTACGTCAACATTTGACAGAAGAATAGTAATAAAAAGCAAAAAGGCAGCTGAGATTCTGTTCAAAGCTTTAGAGAATCCGGTAAAGATCAAGCCAAAATACAATGCTCAGGAAATGGCGGACAAGTTAGAAGAAGGAGCTAAAATATTAACGCGTCTGTCTCATTAGGTAAAATAATTACAGGCTCAAAACATCCGGAAGAAGACCTGTGGAAGTTGTTTGAACCATTTGAATGCGAGCTAAACTCAGACATAGCGACATTCTTTAATCATAAGGCTGTTGAATACGAGAAGTCATTTAGAAGCAGAACGTTTATAATATACAATCTGCACACCAACAAGAATAACAAAAACGATATTCTGGCTTACTATACCCTTTCTCTAAAGTCGGTTAAGATTCCGTCTGACTCGATACCTAAAAGAATAGCAGGAAAACTGGGAGGTAAAAAAAGACTGGAGAATGAGATTCCTGCGTTCTTAATAGGTCAGTTAGGGAAAAATAGCAATGCTAAAGATAATATACCTGGTAAAGATCTATTAGAAGAAGCAATGTCGATGATTTTTGTTGCGCAGGAGTGCGTAGGCTGCAGACTGGTTATATTAGAATGCGAAGAAAAGCCTAAACTAATAAACTTTTATAAAGCTAACGGATTTCTGTATCTTCAAAATCAGAAAGAAAGAAGCAACGATTTAGCGCAGATGATTAAGGTCGTAGAAACACAATCTGTTTAAGATACAAAACCCTGTATGGGTGTAAAACAAATTCCTCTTTTAGAGTTGTCAGCCCCGGCAACGAATCGGGTCTTATTTTTTTTATACAAACCTGTAAAGGCTGAATCATCCGGATCACAGTTCCTGATAATTTTATGATTCTAATCAGACAAGCCCTGATTTCGCCTGAAATAATAATAATACCGCCAAATGAATGATTACAGCTACAAACAAAACAAGGAGAAAATAACAATGGAAAATGCTGTCTGTGAGGTCTGTAAAACAGGAAGACGTGAAAACAAGTTTATTATTGAGACATTTAATATAGATGGAAGATATGTGATTATTGAAAATGTTCCGGTTGAGATTTGTTCTTACTGCGGGGAAGAGACATTTTCAGTTGAAACCACCGGACAGTTAAGAAAGATGCCTGATGGAAAAGTAAATGAGTCGCAACATATAGAAGCTGAGTTATTTCACTATAAAAAAGTATCTTAATTGTTCTGAAAAATATTTAGAACCTGATGGTTACTGAGGCTGTCAGGGCACAATTCAATATTCCGGCAAATATCGAAAACAGCCTCCTGTAAGGAATAAATACGGATGCTGAATCAGATAAATGCCCAATGTTGTCAGGTTAAGACAGAAAACTTTTATTGCGCCCTTTCAGGGCTTATGGATTTTTATTCTGTTTTGTTCGATGGGCTGTTGCCCATCGCTGATATATTTCGCCCTTTCAGGGCTAATTCAGCCCTGAAAGGGCGAAATATAATAGCACAGGGCAATCGCCCTGTGAAAAATAAATTCCCACGACAACCCCAAAAGCCCTGAAAGGGCGCAATAAATGTTTTGAACCTTAACCTGACAACATTGGGGCATTTCCCCACCCCATAAAAGCATCATATTTGTATTTTAGATAAAATAATTTCCGTTCAGGCAGATAATTCTCTGAAAATTTGTAAAAAAATAGCCGGAAATAACACCAGCCGCCGGATTTTTTGCGAACTGTTCGCATGGACTACATATCTGTCCGCATGGTTTTTACCGGGAAGAATAATATATATTCAGCCGGTACTTCCGGCAACATAAAAACATTGAAAACTGAATAAAATCAAAGTTTTTTCCTCCATATAATATTAAACCGGCAACCGTGGGGGAGAAAAATTCTGATGAAATAATCCCCGTCCGGATATAATAATTCTCTGAAATCCCGCAAAAAAACAGCCCGAAATGTCCTTGCCTGCCAATTGTCCTACGTAATCGTTCGCATGGTTCTACGTACTTATACCGATGTTTTTTTAATAATAATTATATATATTGCTGACAGTCTTTCATTGTCAATAACAAACAAAATAAATAAAAACGGCAGTCAGAGTTCGATAACACAGGACGTATTCTGAAGAAAGCCGGCATCAGCAGAACAAAAAAGGAGGTAATCATGAACCGGTATTAACAGGCTTTAATAAAGTACGCTGAATTTAGCGGAAGAGCAGAATATAATCAGTAAAAGGCGGGACATAAACATTTTTCAAATTTGCTTAATCATAATACGTATCTCTTAAATTATCTTAACAGGAGCCAAAATGTACGAAAATCTGTTCCTTTCTTTGCGTGAGCATCTTGCTGCAACAATTATTCTCTTTGTAATCTTAATTAATATAATTACATATCTTTTGATTCGTAATAAAATCGGGAGTTTTTATTTAGGTGCTCTGATGACCCTTGCATCTTTATTCTATAGTCTGCTGCTCTATCTTAAAGAAGCATTTCTTGTTCTGTCGGATTTTGGGAATAAAGGAGAGAAGGAATTTTCGGGTAGTAAACAGTATTTATTAAATAAATTTCTGATTTTTGCGCAACTGCTGTTAGTAGTAATTTCACTAAGTATTATTGCAGTGGGGATTGTATCTGCATGGAATAATTTTCTTCCGCCTAAATATTTAAGAGACAGGATTACAGAGCTTGAAGCTACAGTTAGCGAAAAAAAGAATGAACTGACAGCAGCAGATTCAAAAATCCAACAGACAGACAAAGACTGGGCAGATAAAAAAGATCAGCTTATCAATAATTTCAAGAATGAAAAGAAGAATGAATTACAAAAAGCTGTTTCGGATAACAAATCATTGGAACCAGCTATTTATAACAATCCTGAGATCAATAATATATTTCTGGCGATAAAAAGTTATCTGGATAATAATAATGGAAGTTTATCAGGTAGAAAATATGCAGTAATAAAATATATAAATCAGCAGTATATTGGAGCTGATGCGGCAAATATTCTTAGAATATATACCGATAACTGGTACGCTGCCCAGACAACAAAAGAAGCTTTGGAAAAATTTTCAGAGGATAATTTGCGCTTAGATATTCAGCCCGATTTAAATATGCTTAAACAAACCAGCTCAGGATTAAACAGCATAATCTCAAGATGGGAAGATGACCTGAAAAACCTGAATGCCGAGATTAAATATAATTTCTCAGCATTAGCCTTAACTCTGTTGTCTTCATTGCTTCAATGTATAATAACAATCTGGATCATTGGAATTGCCTTAGAATTACTTGGGCTTAGTATTAATATGGCTGGAGATATAAGGGAAATGCGGTCAAAAATTAATGATACCCCTGCTCTATAATTTCTAATTCACTAACGATTACATCGCGGTTTCAATTATGCGAATATAAGATTCTTCGTAAGACAGGCAAAGGCACACTTCCTTTGCCGTCAAAGTAAGGTCAGACAAGTAAAATATTGAGGAGAGTTGAAAAGTGATACTACAGGAGAATGACACAGTACGGGATTACAGGATAATCAGAAAGATAGGCGAAGGGGGCATGGGCAGCGTGTATTTAGCGGAAGATACAATGCTTGACCGAAAGGCTGCCATTAAGGCGCTGAACCCTTTGCTGACTCAGGATAATCTGTTTACCGAAAGATTCCGCCAGGAAGCAAGAGTCCAGGCCGGTCTGATTCATCCCAATATAGTTTCCCTGCACAATTTCTTTGTTGAAAACGGCAGTTATTTTATGGTAATGGAGTATGCGGAAGGAACAACGCTGAAGGAGAAGATAGCAGCGCACGGAGCAGTTCCGGAGAAAAGAGCGGCTGTAATATTTTCCCGGATGCTGGACGCTCTGGGCTATGCTCATTCAAAAGGAGTTATTCACAGGGATATAAAGCCGGGCAATATTATCATAGACAGCAGTGACAACGTAAAGATACTGGATTTTGGCATAGCAAAGATACTTGGCGATAAGGGAATGACAAAGACCGGGGCGAAGATGGGCACGGTTTATTATATGTCGCCGGAACAGATAAGGGCTTCAAAGGATATTGACCAGAGAACGGATATTTACAGTCTCGGAATTACTCTTTATGAAATGCTGACAGGAAGACTTCCCTTTAATACGAATACGGAGAGCGACTTTGAAGTAATGGAGGAGATAATAAGGGGAACAATCACTGCTCCGGAAAGGATAGTTCCGTCACTGAGTAATACGATAGTTAATGTAATTTACAGAATGACTGAAAAGGAGAAGGAAAAGAGACCTGCCACATGCTTCCTGTGCGGAGAGCAGTTAAGGGATATTCCTCTTCCCGTCAGTATTGCAGAGAAAGCGGATGTGAGACCATCAAAGACTGCGGGCGAATTCGTTCCTGAACAAGAATACAAGACTGATAACAACAAAGGTGCTGAAAAGAAAGTCAGAAAAAAAACAAATAAATTGGTGTTTATCGCACTATTGGTAATATTCACAATTGGAGTGGGGGTTATCACACTATTGGTAATATTCGCAGTAGCAAGCTATTTAGCTTCCATCTGAACATCGCGCTCAGCGGTGGTTATCGCACTATTGGTAATATTCGCAGTAGCAGTTAACATAAAAAACTCTCCTCATCCTGAAAATGAATTAATTTATGTGGAAGGCGGGGCATTTATGATGGGCAACGAAAACGGATATGAGGATGAAAAACCTGTACACAAAGTGGAAGTAAGCAGTTTTTATATGGATAAGTATGAGGTAACCGCAGGTGAGTTTGAGAAATTTATTAATGCGACTGGTTATAAAACAGATGCAGAAAAAGGGGGCTGGAGTTATGTCCGGAACAGTTCAGGATGGAAGGGAAAGGAGAGAGTGAACTGGCGATGCGGAGCGGATGGAAAACCAAGAAGTGAAAGCGGGAAGGACCATCCGGTAATACATGTAAGCTGGAATGACGCGTCTGCGTATGCAAAGTGGAGCAACAAACGCCTGCCGACAGAAGCAGAGTGGGAATATGCGGCGAGAGGGGGAAACAAAAGCAGAGGGTATAAGTACAGCGGCAGCGATGAGATAGAGAAAGTAGCATGGTATGAAAAGAATAGCGGAAACAAAACGCACAGAGTCGGTACAAAAGAGCCAAATGAATTAGGGATATATGATATGAGCGGGAACGTATTGGAATGGTGCAGCGACTGGTACGATGAAAACTATTACAGCAGAAGCAAAGAAAGGAATCCGGCAGGACCGGACAGCGGCAAATATCGTATTTTGCGTGGCGGCTCCTGGAACTATAATGGCAATGACTGCCGCGTCGCCATCCGCAACATGAACTACCCTGACTTCAGGAACTACCATTATGGTTTCCGTTGCGCCAGGACGTTATAGTTTTTTGGGCTTTTACCCTTACAGACAAATCACATAAAATATTGAGGAGAGTTAAAAAGTGATACTACAGGAGAATGACACAGTACGGGATTACAGGATAATCAGAAAAATAGGCGAAGGGGGCATGGGCAGCGTGTATCTGGCAGAAGATACAATGCTTGACCGAAAGGCTGCCATTAAGGCGCTGAACCCTTTGCTGACTCAGGATAATCTGTTTACCGAAAGATTCCGCCAGGAAGCAAGAGTCCAGGCCGGTCTGATTCATCCCAATATAGTTTCCCTGCACAATTTCTTTGTTGAAAACGGCAGTTATTTTATGGTAATGGAGTATGCGGAAGGAACAACGCTGAAGGAGAAGATAGCAGCGCACGGAGCAGTTCCGGAGAAAAGAGCGGCTGTAATATTTTCCCGGATGCTGGACGCTCTGGGCTATGCTCATTCAAAAGGAGTTATTCACAGGGATATAAAGCCGGGCAATATTATCATAGACAGCAGTGACAACGTAAAGATACTGGATTTTGGCATAGCAAAGATACTTGGCGATAAGGGAATGACAAAGACCGGGGCGAAGATGGGCACGGTTTATTATATGTCGCCGGAACAGATAAGGGCTTCAAAGGATATTGACCAGAGAACGGATATTTACAGTCTCGGAATTACTCTTTATGAAATGCTGACAGGAAGACTTCCCTTTAATACGAATACGGAGAGCGACTTTGAAGTAATGGAGGAGATAATAAGGGGAACAATCACTGCTCCGGAAAGGATAGTTCCGTCACTGAGTAATACGATAGTTAATGTAATTTACAGAATGACTGAAAAGGAGAAGGAAAAGAGACCTGCCACATGCTTCCTGTGCGGAGAGCAGTTAAGGGATATTCCTCTTCCCGTCAGTATTGCAGAGAAAGCGGATGTGAGACCATCAAAGACTGCGGGCGAATTCGTTCCTGAACAAGAATACAAGACTGATAACAACAAAGGTGCTGAAAAGAAAGTCAGAAAAAAAACAAATAAATTGGTGTTTATCGCACTATTGGTAATATTCACAATTGGAGTGGGGGTTATCACACTATTGGTAATATTCGCAGTAGCAAGCTATTTAGCTTCCATCTGAACATCGCGCTCAGCGGTGGTTATCGCACTATTGGTAATATTCGCAGTAGCAGTTAACATAAAAAACTCTCCTCATCCTGAAAATGAATTAATTTATGTGGAAGGCGGGGCATTTATGATGGGCAACGAAAACGGATATGAGGATGAAAAACCTGTACACAAAGTGGAAGTAAGCAGTTTTTATATGGATAAGTATGAGGTAACCGCAGGTGAGTTTGAGAAATTTATTAATGCGACTGGTTATAAAACAGATGCAGAAAAAGGGGGCTGGAGTTATGTCCGGAACAGTTCAGGATGGAAGGGAAAGGAGAGAGTGAACTGGCGATGCGGAGCGGATGGAAAACCAAGAAGTGAAAGCGGGAAGGACCATCCGGTAATACATGTAAGCTGGAATGACGCGTCTGCGTATGCAAAGTGGAGCAACAAACGCCTGCCGACAGAAGCAGAGTGGGAATATGCGGCGAGAGGGGGAAACAAAAGCAGAGGGTATAAGTACAGCGGCAGCGATGAGATAGAGAAAGTAGCATGGTATGAAAAGAATAGCGGAAACAAAACGCACAGAGTCGGTACAAAAGAGCCAAATGAATTAGGGATACATGATATGACCGGGAATGTATGGGAATGGTGCAGCGACTGGTACGATTACTACTATTACAGCAGAAGCAAAGAAAAGAATCCAGCCGGGCCGAAAAGTGGCGAATATTGTGTTTTGCGTGGTGGATCATGGAATGATTATGACTGTCGCGCCGCCTACCGCTACCTGGAACTCCCTGATGGCGGGTTCGATAATATCGGTTTCCGTTGTGCCATGGACTATCTGTCATGATAAATTTAACAAAATAAACATTATTTAATACATATATTCAAAATAAAAAAAAGCAGGAACACCTGATGAAATGCCAAAACTGTAAAAGAGAAAATAACGACGGAGTTAAATTCTGCAAATTTTGCGGATCTCCGATTGGTTCAAATTTCACAATATGCCGGAACGGTCATAATTATGACTCAGCTCTTGCAGGATGCCCGTTCTGTCCGACTGCCGGATATGATAAAACGCGCATGGATACATCCGGCAATGAGAAAACCACGATAGATAATTCATCAGTAAGCGACAGGACTATCATTGACGCATCTGCACCGTCTCTTACTTCTAAGGGATATTCAGGCATTGGTGACAAGACTGTGATTTTTAATCCGGCTCCAAAGGGGGAATTCTATACGCAGACTGCCGGTCAGTCTGCGGTTACTCAAAGGAAATTAGTCGGCTGGCTGGTTACTTTCGACATTAATCCAAACGGCGTTGATTACAGACTTTATGAGGGAAGAACAAAGATAGGGCGTACCGGCAGAAATGACATTATCATTAATCAGCAGGGAATTTCCGATGAACATTCGATAATGCTTTTCAGGGATAATAAATTTATAATTCAGGATAATCTGTCAACCAACGGAACATTTGTAAACAGCGTTTCTATCGATGAAAAAGTTATATTAAAAAATGATGACGTTATTAAAATCGGGAATGTTCACTTAAAGTTAAAAGTAATCTGATGAAATTATTAAGATTACTAAACGGTATAACTCTATGGATATAAAAGAATTTTCAGACAAATATCAGAATGTGCCGCAGGTCTGTGTACCTGGTTTAACAAAAGGAACGATAGTTTATCTGATAACGGAAAGATCTGTTTATGTTCTCGAAATAATCAGCCCTCCGGAATGTAAGGCAATAGCATACGGCGGCTATTTTAAGGAACGGAACAAGGAACCGTGCGAAACTTTTATAATCGGTTCAACGCCGGGCGGCAGTATGCTTCATAAAGGAAAACTTATTGAAGGACTCTGCTGCGAATTTGAGAATTCAGTTATAACTTCTGTAATTAAAAAGATTTTTATCAATTATATCAATTAATAAGGCATATAATGAGAACACCTGCATTTCTTCTTCTGTTAACTGTTTCTTTATCCTGCTTTTATGCACAGGACTTTAACTCAAGACATATAAAAACAGACGCCGAAAAATTCCCATACGTTATTTCATCGGTTCAGGTATATGACAGCTTTGACGAACCAATAACAAACCTAAAAGAAAATAACTTCGCAGTTTCAGTTGATAGTAAAAGAACCGATTCCCTGAAAGTAAATACCTATAAAGACAGCGGACTGGGATTGAACATTCTGCTTTGTCTTGACCTGTCCGGCTCAATGAATGGCAGGCCGCTCGTAACTATGAAAGACGCTATTTATAAGTTTATCGATGATATGCGCTCCGTTGATAAACTTGGCGTAATGGGATTTGCCGATGATGCTAATTTAATTTCTGACTTTAGTAACGATAAAGACTTTCTAAAAGAAAAGATCAAAAGTCTTACTACAAGCGGGAATCAGACAGCGCTTTTTTATGGCACTTATAAAGGGCTGAATAAATTAGCAGAAAATAAGGAACATGCCGGCAAAATATTGCTCCTTATTGGCGATGGCAGAGATGAAAATAAATCCGGCTCTTATAAAGAAGATGATATTATTGAACTTGGAAAGAAAGAAGGAATACCGGTCTTTACGATTGGCTATACAAAAATTGACAGATCGTATCTGCAGTCATTAGAAAGAATATCCGGGAAAACAGGCGGAAATTTTTATAATTCGCCTTCTGATGAAGACCTGAGCAAACAATATCAAAAGTTATACAGACAAATCTTAAATATATATCTTGTAAGTTATCTGGCTTTAAATACAGAAGGAGACGGTGCCGAACATATTAATGTAATTACAGTAAGTCAAAATGGAACCGGTAAGTCGGTAAGCGCCAGATTCATTGCTCCTGCAGGGATAAGGTCTGTCGAATCATCGACAAAAATTACCGAAACTGCGTCAGTCATTCCGCTTTGGGGTTACATTGCCGGCGGAGTATTTATTCTATCGGTATGCGGACTAGTTTTCTTTTTGATAACCAGGAATAAAAAGAAGAAACGGGAAGAAGCAAAGAAGATTCTCGAGGAAGAACAGAAACATAACGGGCAACTGGAAGAAGAAAAAAAGAAACGGCTGGAACTAGAGAAGAAACTTGAAGAATCAAAATCTGTGCAATATCCTAAGGATCCCGTGCCGGCAACAGGTCAGGCGAAGGAAGAAAGAACGGTAATACACCCTGTGGCAAGGGAAGACCGCACAATGATACTTATGCCGGAAATACAGCGGGAATCAGGTCTGAAAAGTCTTCGTATCGAGATACAGACAGGTTCGTGCCAGGGAGAACGGTTTGATGTTTCTGTTTCAGGAGCAACTATCGGAAGAAAGGATACTAACAGCCTAGTTATAAAAGAAGAAACAATGTCGGGTAGCCATGCGAAAATATCATGGAACGGAATGGATTATTTTATAGAGGATTCAGGCTCATCAAACGGCACATTTATAAACGGAAGAGCAATATCGGCACCGACTTTGATAAACCATGGCGATGTATTTAAGTTTGGGAAATGCGAAGGAGTTATAACCATTTACTAATTTGCTTTGTAAATAAACAGAAAATATCGGCGGTAAACCGCCGGCAATAAAAATTAACAACAAATCCGGCTAATTAAATGAAAACACAAATTGAGATAGGGAATTTTTCAGATGTTGGGAAAGTGCGCCAGACAAACGAAGACTATTATGGATCATACAACGGGAGCTTTGGTAAACTGGTGATAGTATGCGATGGAATGGGCGGGCATAAAGGCGGGGCAATGGCCAGCCGTCTGGCAGTTGATACAATAAAAGAGAGCTTTGAATCGCTGCAAAATTCGTCTGATCCAAAAAATGAGTTAAGAAGCGCTCTTCAAAAAGCCGACTTAAAACTTAAGGAAACATCCGCGTCAAATGAAGAACTAAAAGAAATGGGTTCAACCGCGGTTATATTTTTGCTGAAAAACGACCAGGCTTTCATTGCGCATATCGGGGACAGCAGAATATATATGATTAGAAATAATAAAATACATCAGCTGACAAAGGATCACTCTCTTGTTCAGAAAATGATAGACGGAAATATTATTACTGCCGAAGCTGCCAGGGAGCATCCCAAAAAGAATGTGATAACAAGAGCTTTGGGAGCTGACGGGAGCAGCGAAAGTGAAGTCGCCGAACCTTTTCAGGTATTTAAAAATGATAAATTTGTGTTATGTACAGACGGGCTGACCGGCTGTGTCGATGAAAATGAAATCATGGAAGTTGTGTCAAAGAATTCCGTTCACGCATCGTGCTGCCGTCTTGTCGGGATTGCCAATGAACGTGGCGGCAAAGATAATATTACTGTCCAGGTTGTAAACGTCATAAAAGGGAAAAGTCTTCCAAAGCAAATAACAGTTATTCCTGATTTCCTGAAAAATAAAAAAATCCGGGTTTATTCAGCTGTAGTATTGTTCATAACGGTATTAATAATCTTTTTAAGAACTGTTAATCCATTCAATATCATGAACCTGTCAAAGCCAAAAGCTGTAAAGAGCATAATCGTTCCGGTAAAAGAAGATAAAAAGCATGAAGGTAAAGTGATAAAGGAAACGAATGCTCCTCTGCCAAAAGCTGTAAAGAGCATAATCGTTCCGGTAAAAGAAGATAAAAAGCATGAAGGTAAAGTGATAAAGGAAACGAATGCTCCTCTGCCGGAAGCCGGCGTAACAGATAAAAAAAATGGACGCAGCCAGGAGAAGAAACATAAATGAGAAAGTCTGTAATATTATTCTTCTGTATTATCCTGATATTTCTAATAACAGGCTGTTCAAATGCTCCCTCTTCGAAAATGAAAGACGAGCAATATTCAATAATTAATGAAAATGTAATCAAAGTTCTTGGCAATGATTATGGCTCTATGTTGTTTATAGTGGGTAATCATACTTTAATTTACCCGCCACA
>JBAXDX010000088.1:0-12065 GCA_037140715.1 Ignavibacteria bacterium | reverse complement strand
ATCCTGCAGGTGCGGGACATGTCATCGAACGTCTTTTTGCCCATCCTGCAGGTGCAGGACATGTCATCGAGCAATAACTACCAGGTTAACACAATATTGCGCCCTTGCAGGGCTTATAGATTGTTATTTTGTTTTTCGATGGGCTGTTTGCCCATCGCTTATATATTTCGCCCTTTCAGGGCTGATACAGCCCTGAAAGGGCGAAATATAATAGCACAGGGCAATCGCCCTGTGGAAAATGAATACCCCACACAACCTAAAGCCCTGCAAGGGCGCAATAAAAGTTTTGAACCTTAACCCTGACAGCATTGCAGGGAAATCGCTCCTGCGTATATCAGCGCATCCTGTGCTTCTCTTAATCTTACTCATAATCATAATCTTACTCACCCGCCATGGAATGAGTAAGATTATGATTATGAGTAAGAGTATGAAAGGGAATGTCCCGAATAGCTGCTACATTAGAAAGAGTAACGGACACCTAACTGCATCTGGAAACGCGAAGCAATATCATCAGGAGCGTAGAAGTCATTTTTGGGGTTACCATTAACATCTTTTGCCTTTATGAACTTAAAAACATCGACAGCATCGCCAGTTGTCTTTGTATAAGTTAAAATACTGGCATTCTGGCTGGAAACTGTATTCACCCATCCCCAGTTGCGGCTAAGCAGGTTAAGGACGTTAAGTATATCGAGAGAAACTTCAACCCTGTGCCCTGCGATAACCGGAACTTCCTGCGTTAATTTCATATCAAGCATGTGGACAAATGGCTCCCTTAAAGCATTGCGCTCCATGATTTGCCCGCGATGGCTGCTAAGATAACTATCCGCGTTAATGAAATCTTCGAAATTAGCATTCATTGCAGGATCGGCTACAAAATAAGTCTTGCTTGATGTTGTTTTTGTAGTTCCCATCTTCATTGCCTGTACTTCTCCGGCTACAGGAATGTAAAGCAAATCATTGGTAGAAGCACCATCGCCGTTAATGTTGCCATTATATGTATAACTGTATGGACGGCCTGACTGCCCGTTGTAGAACATCGCAACTGTCGTACTGAAGTTTGTGAAATACTTAAAACTATATGAAACAGCAAACATGAGTCTGCCGCGGATTTCAAAGTTTGATGTTGCCAGTGTTGGTTCGTTCGGGTTTGTCTGAACAGGATTATATCTGTACTGTGAGTAAGCCTGGCTTGCAACAACGCTGTTAAGGTCTTTGGAACGCGTATATGTATAGGCTAAATTAGTAAACAACCCGAAAGGAAGTGTTCCCTGAACCTGAGCTGTAAGGTTATATGTATAACCTCTGTCTGTGTTCTTCATAAGAACGATGTTCGTAAAATTAGTTGCATCTCTCTTTGTCATCAGAATTCTGACACCGGTATACCGTGGATTAACCTGTGAAGCCGCAGGGACTAAATTAAGGTCCTGGTATGTAATATCATTAATTGATCTTGAGTAAATAGCCTCAAGAGTTCCGGTCAGACCATAAAGAAGAGCATGGTCGATGGCTGCGTTAAATCTTAATATCTGAGGCATCTTAAAGTCAGCGTCCGTAAGATCTACTTCCGTTGTCTTAACCGGGCTTAGTACTGTTGTCTTACCCGGACGTGGCTGGTTATTGGGATCAGCCTCAAGCTGGAAAGTGGGATTGGATGC
This sequence comes from Ignavibacteria bacterium, assembly GCA_037140715.1. Lineage (GTDB taxonomy): Bacteria > Bacteroidota > Ignavibacteria > Ignavibacteriales > SURF-24 > JAUZPB01. The sequence continues at coordinate 10,410 of JBAXDX010000088.1, read as the reverse complement.
GCTTACTCTGCCAAATTCAACTCCGGTATTTCCATACTGGTTAGAAATCCAGACATAAGGGATACGTCCGGTGAATAACCCTGCGCCGCCTCTTATCTGTAATGAACGGTCGCCGTTAACATTCCAGTTAAGACCTATTCTTGGCGAGAAGAGAAGCATACCCGATGGGACTTTATTTGTACCTAAACCGAGAGGACTGAACATCGAGTCAATTTTAGCATTGTACGATGGTTTGTCAGGAAATACAGGAACGTCAATTCTTAAACCGATAGTAGCTTTTAAAGTTGAGCTGGCAGTCCATTCATCCTGGACGTAACCGCCTAACTGAACAGCATTAAACTTAGCCGCCAGTGCATTGTCTCCGTTGTAAGCATAGCTGTAGTTATAAAGGCTTATCTTTCCTGCAAGAAAGTCCGCCGGTGTAGCAAATTCATAGTAACCCGTCTGATTGGCTATATATAAATTACTAAATCTGAAAAATTCGTTATGCGTGCCGAATGTAAATATATGCTCACCCATATACATGGAGAAGTTATTTGTAAATTCGAAGATATCCTGGTCTAACTGGTTAGCCTGCGAGAACTCATCTCCCCCCGCACGGATATTATTGTTGGCATCAAAGTTAATTCTGACTGACGGGAAGGCTGTGCTTGCCGGGATACGATGGTCGCGGATGCTTGTAAAGCCTAAAATCAGTTCATTAGACATAGTGTTGCCGAATGTACTGGTAAGCTGGACAACGGGAGCAAAGGTTTTGTTGTTCAGCTTATAAACTCTGTCAGAAAAACCTAACTGATTTGAGAAACGGCCTGTGTTATCCTGATTTGCATCAACATAATTGAAGCGTGCCGTCAGTTTATGCGCATCTGAAAGGTTATAATCGAAACGTAAAAATATTTTAGCTGAAGGACGGAGGGCATCAAAAGAGTCATAAGAACCGGGGTCGTATCCATACTTCGAAATAAGAATGCTCTTAATCTGGTCAGCAGCTTCCCTTATACCTGTAACACTTTCCAACGTAGTGTTTGTGACAGGTTCGGTGCGTCTTGCCAATTCACCGCTGGCAAAGAAGAATAACCGGTCTTTAGAAACAGGACCGCCAATGCGGAAACCTGTCAGAGATTCAGAGAAAGCATTAAGTTTTGTTCTTGCCGCCGTTGGACTTACGCCGACAAAAGATTCGCTTCTGCCATAGTAATAAGCGGAGCCTGAATAATCGTTGGTTCCGCTGCGTGTGATAGCGTTGATACCGCCGCCGGTGAAGCCGCTCATGCGCACGTCATAAGGAGCAACGACAACCTGAAATTCCTGAATAACATCAAGGCTGACGGGGGATGTACCGGCTGTTCCACCAGGCGTGCCGCTTGCACCAAGACCGAACAGGTCATTATACTGTGTACCGTCCAACTGGATATTGTTGAAACGGTTGTTGCGTCCCGCTGCACTATTTGAGCGGCCGTCAAATTGCGGGGTAAATTTGGCAAAGTCCTGGAAGTTTCTGGAAATCGTAGGGAATTCCCGGATAGTTTATAAGCTGACATTTGTAGCCGCGCCTGTACGTCCTGCACTAATAAGAGCATTCTTATCAGCAATGACATGAATTGTCCCTGTCTGAACGCTTTCGCCTGCCAGTCTGAAATCAACCGTATAGTTCTGGCTTAACTTCAGGTTAATGTCTTTAGTTATCTGTGAAGAGTAGCCGATGAAAGTAACTTTTATACTATAAGTACCGCCAACGCGCAGGTTGTTGATATTATATTTACCATCAATGCGCGTAGTAGTTCCGTAGTTTGCTCCGGTAGGAACGTGAGTTGCGATAACAGTAGCACCCGGGAGAATCTGACCATCTTCATCGGTAACCATGCCATTCATTGCCGCTGTAGTTACACCCTGAGCAGACAGAACAGAAGGGACACAAAACAATAAAAATAATAATGCAGATAAAAGTTTTTTTGCAACTATGGTCATAAAGGTTTCTCCCGTCAGGTGAATGATTAACTTATCAGCCAGATATATCTTAATTTATTCATCTGAAATACGAGGAACAAACATAATGTAAAAAATCATACTGGCGAAGAGCAGAATTATGAACATATCAGACTTAACAAATTCTTGTTTATAGAAGGGTCTGTATCTTTACCGGGGTCTAATAAATATCCTGCAACAAACATTCTAAAATTAGGCGACAAATATTGAAAAGTAAAGAGAATTATTGATGATTTAATTTAGAATTTTATTGTTACATTTGTAAGCTTTCTTTTTAACGGATATTAACCGGATTGTTTATGAATAAATTCCTGTCGCGGACTCTGGCTGTTGCTCTTCTTCTTTTCATTTCGGCCAGGCCGGTACTTTCTCAGGGAAATACTTATGTCCTTTTGATTTCCTATGACGCGTTCAGGTGGGATTACTCCGGCAGGGGTATTACTCCGAACCTTGATAAGATAAAAGCAGGCGGAGTGTCGGCTCTTTCATTGCGCCCTACATTTCCAACCAAAACTTTCCCTAATCATATTTCAATAATAACCGGTATGTACCCGGAACATCACGGGATAGTTCATAATTCCTTTACCAATCCTGTTACGGATGACCACTACAGAACCAGCAACAAGAAGGCGATAACCAACGGTAAATGGTACTTAGGCGAATCATTCTGGGAGACAGCCGAACATCATGGCATAAGAACAGCAAGCTATTTCTGGCCCGGCTCTGAACTGACTGATTCTGCACGAAGACCCTCCTTTACTATGCCTTTTGAGCAGAACAAGCCATATATTGACAGAATAGATGCTGTAATTAACTGGCTGAAGATGCCTTACAAGGACAGGCCACATTTCATATCGCTCTATATAAATGCTACTGATGATGTCGGACATTCTTATGGACCGGATTCACCTGAAATTAATAGTGCGATTTGTCTTGAAGACAGCCTGACCGGTATTTTATTTGGCAGGCTTAAGGAAATTAATATGCATGACAGCATTAATGTAATTATACTTAGCGACCACGGGATGACTGCCGTCAGCAAAGACAAAGCGATATTTATCGAAGATATTATTGGTCCGAATTATAAGATTGAGGGGGAAGGCCCCGTTATGATGATTGAACCTCCGGCAGATAAGCTACAGGATGTTTATATTAAATTAAAGCAGAAAGAGAATCACTATAAAGTTTATACCAGGGATAATATCCCGCCGCATTATTTCTTTAATGATAACCCTTTTATTTACCCTGTTATAATAATAGCTGATAAGGGCTGGTTATTAACAAAGAATAGAACGTTTTTCAATGATAAGGAATACTTATATTTAGGCGAGCACGGATATGACAACAATGAACTGGATATGCACGGAATATTCCTTGCAGCCGGTCCTGCGTTCAAAAGTGGCTATAAAACCGGTTCTCTCTGGAATATTGACATCTATCCCCTGCTGTGTAAGATATTCGGCATCGTTCCGCGACAAAACATTGATGGGGAAATCGAACGAATCGGGTTTATATTAAAGTAAGAAGGATGAAATTAAATACAATGAATGAACTGCTAAAAATAAATTATGAGAAATACCGGCTGGATAACGGGCTTGATGTTATCCTCTTCCCTGAAAGAAGCCTGCCTTTAGTCTCGGTTAATCTCTGGTATCGCGTTGGCTCGGCTAACGAAACAGAAGGTAAAACCGGCTTTGCGCATTTGTTTGAACACATGATGTTCCAGGGTTCCCGGAATGTCCCCAAACAGATGCACTTTAAATATATTCAGGAAGCAGGTGGCAACTTAAACGGCTCGACCAGCCTCGACAGAACAAACTATTATCAGAGTGTGCCGGCTAACTATCTGGAGCTTGTCCTCTGGCTTGAATCTGACCGTATGGGTTTCCTGATTCCGGCAATGGATCAGGAAAAGCTTGATAATCAGATAGACGTTGTTAAAAATGAGCGCAGGCAACGATATGAGAACGCTCCGTACGGGCTTGCCTGGGAGTTGCTCTTTTCGAACCTGTATCACAAGTCTCACCCTTATCATTGGCCTACTATCGGATGGATGAAGGATATAGCCAACATTAATCTGTCCGATGTTGTGGATTTCTTCCACACTTACTACGCACCGAATAATGCAAGTATTGTAATCGGCGGCGATATAAATATTAAAAAGACCAGAAAACTGGTTGACAGCTGCTTTGGCTCACTGCCGGCAGGCTCCCCGCTTATGCCCCTGAATATCAACGTGTCTGCTCTGAAGGAAAATCAGCTTATCATTCATAAAGATAACGTTACGCTGGAGCGTCTTTATTTCGCATGGCACTCGATGGAGCTATACAGTCAGGGTGATGCGGAGATTGAGATACTTTCTTACATATTATCCGGCTCTAAAAGTTCCAGACTCTACAAAACTCTCGTATTCGATAAGGAAATCGCGCAGGATGTGTCGGCGTTCCAGAATGGTTCGAAGCACGGCGGGTCTTTCCTGCTTGTGGCAACCGTTAAACCGGGCACTACAGCGGATAAACTAAAGGAAGAGATATTCATTGAGATAGAGAAACTGCTCAGGGAGGGTATTACGGATGAGGAGCTTACCCGTGCAAAGAATAATATCAGGGCATCTTTTATTTACTCAATGCAAAATATTAATTCCCTTACCAACCGGCTTAATGAATATTATTTTTATCTGAATGAACCTGACTCATTTAACTTTGATCTGAACAGATATCAGCAGGTAACCAGAGAAAGTCTGATGGAAACTGCCATAAGATACCTTAGACAGCCATATATAGAACTCAGGATTATACCCGCAAATAAAAATGAAGGAAAAGAATAGCATGGAATTAAACAGAAGCAGAAAGCCGCGTGCAGCAGGTAAGTTAATATTTACACTTCCGGAGATAAAGAAGTACAGCCTTGAAAACGGGCTTCAGATTTTATTTGTAAAGAAGGATAACCTTCCAATCATACAGTTCTCAATGGTCTCAAACGCCGGAAGCAGACTTGACCCGCAGGATAAAAAAGGTGTATCCGGACTGCTCGCGATGCTCCTCGATGAAGGCGCAGACGGTATGAACCCGCTCGAACTCAGCGATGCTTTTGAATCGCTTGGTTCATCTATTTCCGTGTCCTCCGATCCTGATTCATTCTTTATCTCGATGCTCACGCTTTCGGAAAATACTGACAAATCTCTCGACTTATTTTCAAAGATTATAACAAAGCCGAACTTTTATGAAGCTGACTTCGAGCGGGAGAAAAGGAATGTCATCACCCACGTTGGACAGATGAAAGATAATGCCGCACATGTCGCAGGTGAAGTCTTCGAGCGCCTGATTTATGGCGAAAATAATCCTTACGGACTTCCTGATACCGGAACCGTTCATAGCATTGCGAAAATTACACTTGAAGATGTGAAGCATTTTTATACAACCCGGTTTACTCCTGAAAACTCCACTCTTGTAATTGTCGGAAGCACCGATATACAGGAGCTTTTGGCTAAGCTTAACAGGCTGCTTGCGGAGTGGCATACTCATAAGCCTTCATCTTTTGAGATGACCGTACCGGCATTAAGTAAAACCCGGATGTACATTATCCATAAAGATGATGCTGCACAGAGTGAGATCCGTCTCGGTCATATAACTACGGGCAGAAATGCACCTGACTTCTACGCAAAGACTGTAATGAATAATATATTAGGCGGGCAGTTCTCCAGCAGAATTAATCTTAACCTTAGGGAACATAAAGGCTATACTTACGGAGCGCATTCTTCGTTTAATTATAATAAAGTACAGGGTTACTTTTGTACCGGAGCCGCTGTTAAGAGCGAAAACACTATGGATTCCATTATTGAGATTATCAATGAGCTTAACGGTATCATTACTCATATAACCGAAAAGGAACTTCGGTTTGCCAAAAGCTCGATAACAAGAAAATATCCGTCTCTTTTTGAGACTTACGGACAGATCGGACGCAACCTGTCCAATAAAGTAATCCACAGTCTGCCGGATGATTACTTCAATAACTATATCGACAATATTAAGAGGATAACGATTGAGGGAACATATCAGGCTGCAACAGAAAATATCTTCCCGGATAACCTTATAATACTTGCCGTTGGCGACAGGAATATAATTATCCCGCAAATAAAGGATTCTTTCCAGCCTGAAGTAATTGAATTGAATACCGAAGGCGTGATATCAGGGTAATATCCCCTTAAAAGTTATTTAAGTCCAAACTTCAGGGCTGACGGAGGAACAAACTGGAACCCCTTTTTTCGGAGATTGTGTATTTCATTGCTGACTTTACAGAAATCTTCGCCCGAAATCAGGAATACCTTATTGCCGGTACTGTCGCCACTTTCGCAACAGGACTTAAAGACCGACTGAATATCCTTATCCTTTTGAGAACGGATTGTAACAAAGTTGCTAAGCGGTACAAGGTTATGCCTGCGGACAGCAAATTCTTTACTGACAATACTATCGGCCGGTGACTTATGCAGGTTCGAAGTCTCATCTATAAGAAATAGTTTTGATTCCCTGAACCCGCCAAATATCGTCCTGACTGATTTAATAAGTCTGCTCTTATTATAACTAGGCTTCAGCTTAAATTTCACATTATCAATATCATCATTTAAGAGAACCACATATTCCTTACGGCTGTCGGTTATCCTTTCGATGAGGCTCTCGCCCCTGTTGGAAGGAGTAAGTATAAACGCTAAATATTCCGGCTGAGCGCGGATTTCATCAATCTGTTTGTCTGAAAGACTTTGTGTATCATAGATAATAAAGCCAAGCGCTACGGTGTTCCTGTGTATGAGTGTATCTGATACTATGTCAGCCTGAAGCATTATAGTCTTATCAGACAGAATCTTAAGAGTCGCAACCTTCCTTTTTACCAGTTCTCTGGAAGTTATAATAAGATTCTGCTGAATTAATGCGGAATTTAGTTCGCTTATTATAACTGCTATGGGAAGACTGGCAGGAGTCTTTACTTCATAAACCGATGAGACCGAATCAGAGAGTTTATGCTTCAGTTTTTTTGACTTTATCCAGCTCTTGTCAATACCAAGACCGGTAACTATACTGATGAACTTACTGTTTACCTCACTGACTGAAAGAGTGGTCGGTTCTATTATGTTCGGGTCTTTTTTAATAAATAATTCGAGCGCAACATTGGTAAGCAGCAATATAAAAGCGGTTATCAGGAGATACTTAACAATTTTCTGTTTTTTCAATTCAAATCCATTTGTTATTGCAGAATTTAGAAATTACAATGAAGAATATACCTACAACTGCCGGAGGTTTAACTTCCTTTAAGCATAAATGTAATTATGCCATCTTCAACTTCAAAGATAACATTATCTGTTTCCATAATATATACTGAATCAGAGCTTCATAAATATCGGGATTCTGACCCTGATATCCGCGGACAGGTATTCATTATTTAAGTAATAATTATACAGTCCCATTATTTCAATTAAAAACATTGAAAGTCCCGCACCGGCATGAAATCCAAGCTTTGTATTATCCTCAAGGAAACTGCTACGCCCTGAATTAGTCTTAAACTGGTGAAGCTTTTCAAATATGGCAAATGACCCGCCAAACTCAGCAACCGGAATAAGTAGCACCATATCCTTTATCACAGGCGGAAAGTAAATCCTCCCGCCAAAGTTAAAAGGTACAACATTGACTGTATAAGCTGAATAATCAGTATTCCTGTAATAATCAGCCGAGCCAGGATAATGTTCGTAGCCTATTCTGCCATAAACGAAAAGCGGAAGATAAGTATTATCGGTATAAGAGACATCCACGTTGATACCAACGCCCAGCGTCTGCGAGTCAGAAAACACGGACACCGGTATTCTTGGTCCGATAGCGAGCGCCATAAAAAGCCCGCGTGCTCTTTCTGTATCAAACGTCTGAGCCTGCAGCAAAACAGGCAGTAATATAACTATTATCAGGGATAACTTTTTCATTTGCTCACACTTATAATTTTATTTCCCGCCACAGCTTTATCTGCGGGGAACTTTTTTAACCTAATTACAAAAGAAATTATAAACAACAACAGCGTAATCACAATCTGCGCAGGTATAATATACTGAGAATATGCTTTACTTACTTCAAAAAAACCATCCCACTGATTATAATTCCTGGCAAGGAACAGATTAACAAGCAGACCTGATCTGCTTCCGAATAATAATATATTTATCCATGTAACAGAAAAGACTACTGCCACAAATAAATATAAATTTTTAATTGCAGTTAAAAACACAGCAAAGAGTATCGCGGCAGAAGCCATGTTTACCGCATCCATTACGGGAAAGGCAGCCTGCTTCTCAGGTATAAATTCAAAGGCAAAAAGTAAAATAAGGCAACCCAGAATAACAGGGAATCTGAACCTGAAAGTTCTGGCGGAAGCAGATAAGAATGCCGTGAGTATTAAAAGCTGCGGAAAGTTCCAGAAGAGGTAAACAGGATAGTCTATAATAGAAGTTATGCCAAGTTCATAGAAGTAATCAGGGTCAGCCATATCCAACAGGCGCATCAGGTATAAAACCGATAGCAGAACAACGGCGGGAATCGTAATAAATAAAAATGTCAGGAAGTATTCCCTCTGCTTTGGATGCAGAAGGTCTTCCTTTATTTCATCAAAGTATTCCTTTTTAAAAATAAATAACAGCACCGGCAAAACACAACTGATATGGAATCTGAATCCTGTAAATATCAGATGACGGTCGAGACCATAACTTTTAAGCAGAAAGCCTAAAAGATTAATAACAACAATTATAATAATCGGGAGCAAATATATTAATCCGTAATTGCATTAAACGTTTTACTAATTCTTAATATTTTACTTTATATAAATATAATCCTTTAGCAGGGACTGCCTCGCCTGCCGACTGACGGTCTAGGGAGGAAAGTATATCTGATATATATGATTCATTCCGGTTCAGTTTAACCGTTCTAAGCAGAGTGCCAATGATTGTTCTTACCATTCCATGTAAAAATCTGTCTGCTTCGATGTAAAAGATAATAAATCCACGGGTCTCTTTCCAATGAATGTCATAAATAATGCAGTTTTTATTATTCGCTTCACACTTTTTCCTGGAGAACGAGGTAAAATCCTTCTCACCTAAAAACACGCGGCTCAGTTTATTTAAACGGCTTATCTCAAGCTTGTCTCTGCAAAGAAATGAATATTTATTATAAAATGGCGACTTCTGTTTAGTGATAAAGTACAGGTAACTTCTCTTCCTCGCATCAAAGCGGGCATGGAATGTTTCATTGACCTGAACCATTTCAGGCACCGAGATATCAGCCGGCAGAACCGAGTTTAGCGAATGCCTGAACCTGTAAATATCAATTTTCTTTTCTGTCTGAAAATTAGCACACTGCCCGAACGCATGAACACCGGTGTCAGTCCTGCCGGAGCCGGTCAGGTTTATCTTTTCTTTCAGTATTACTTCAACAGCATCGGATATTTTCTGCTGAATAGTAATGGAATTATCCTGAATCTGCCAGCCAGCGTAGCTGGTACCGTCATACTGAATTATAAGCTTATAATTATTCAAAACCTTTATAATAAAATTTCAAAAGGAGGTCTGGAAGTTAAGACTCATATCAGTATCCGCATTCGCAACAGGACTGACACCAATCGAAAGATTCCAGCCGATGTTTTCTGTTTCCATACCTTTATTGTAGGCACGGACTAATCTTACAGCATTAAAAGCGCTGACAACTCTGTTCACAATTAAAGCTCCGACTGCAAACCTGAGATTATTATATGCCTGCTCGCCTGATACCCAGAGTATCTTATATTCCCTCCTGTGAGCTTCTGTTTTCCAGTTCCAGTAATTCTGCGAAGTGTTATCATACATCCTGTTAAACTCAGCACCGAGAGCTTTTTCCCTGTTAAAATCATCAATATTTACAAAGTCCCCGATATTCGCATAATAATCAGTATTCTTATTATCACTATTCACTCCGCCGAATGACGATGCATAAGATTTATAACTGTTTCTCTTCCAGGAGCTGTATGTATTAATACCGATATATGCGCCCCATATAGCGCCTTCAGCTATGGTAAAGTACTTACCCGACTGGTAAGAACCCGCGTAAAGTTCCCCCATTCCCGGTAATACAAGAGAATAAAGAACCGCGAGCATCCCGCTTTTCTTTTCAGGGGTATGCTCCGTCAGCAACGAAGGGAGAGAAGTTTTATCCCGGATAATCGCATTATCACTATCGATATACAGACTTTTCTTCGGAGTTATTATCTGGGAAAATACCGGTGTGGCAATTAATATGAGGATAACCAAAACTTTATTCATAAAATTCATTATTAAAAGTGATTAAAAACTACACGCAAGTTTAGAGTTAAATTACCAATTTAGCAAGAGACATTTAAGCGCGGTCAGGAATATCACTAATTTAT
>JBAXDX010000087.1:0-12459 GCA_037140715.1 Ignavibacteria bacterium | reverse complement strand
CGTGCTGAGTTATTATGTTTCTTAATTTCTCTTCCATTGCACCTCCATAATATTGTGTTAACTTTAAGCTGAAAATTTCTCCTTCAGCTTTACCAAAAAAGGCAAAGATAAAGATAAAGGCAAAGATAAAGTAAAACACAATAGATTCCGCGGGGTTCTCTTTGCCTCTGCCTTTACCTGTTTTCAGGGCAAAGCATCCGATGATATGCGTTAATTCTTCCGGTCTATAATAAAATCGACAAGATTAAGCAACGCTGACTTGCTGGGCGAATCGGGGAATATGCTGAGTTCGGACTTGGCTATAACAGAATATTTTAAGGCTGCCTCGCGGGCATATTCAATGCCCCCCTGCTCCTGAACGAATTCCATTACTTTTTTAATATTGCCGTCCCGGTCACCATGTTTAATCATCTTAATAATCTTTTTGCTTTCGGAAGGGTCTGCTTTTTTAAGTGAGTAAATAAGGGGCAGCGTAATTTTCTTCTCCTTTATATCCCCTCCGAGCGGTTTCCCGATAATGCCGGAAGCTCCGACATAATCAAGAATGTCATCCCTTATCTGAAAAGCGATGCCAACAGCTTCGCCAAAGGAGCGCATTGCTTCATGCAGTTTTTCATCATTTGTAACACTTGCCGTTCCAATCCGGCAGCAGGTTGAAAGAAGAGATGCGGTTTTATCTGAAATGATCCTGAAATAAGTATCTTCGTCAATATCAAGCCTGCGCGTTTTGCTTATCTGGAGCAATTCCCCTTCGCTCATGCGCTTAACAGCATCCGTAACAATCCCGAGGAAATCAAAATCTTTTCCTTCAACGGCAATCATAAGTCCGCGGGAAAGCAGGTAATCGCCCATCAGTACGGCAATCTTATTTTTCCAGATAGCATTTATTGAAGGAAAGCCACGGCGTTTGTCGGCATTGTCCACAACATCATCATGAACAAGCGTAGCTGTGTGAAGAAGTTCAACGAGTATAGCCCCGCGATAACTGCGGTCTGTAATATCGCCGGCTATCCTGGCAGAGAGCAGAACAAGAAGCGGACGGATTTTTTTTCCCTTCTGATTAAGTATATACCGGGTTACGAGATCAACTAAACCAACTTTTGATTTAAGAGATTTCTTGAACGCTTCGTTAAAGTAAGATAATTCTTCCTTTACCGGTCCGCTGATTTTGCTTAACTGGGATTTTATCAACTTTTCTTTTGGGAAATTTTTGAGATGAATATACTTATTTCATATAATAAAAACAAAGGAACAGCCAGAACTATCTGCGAAACCGGGTCAGTACCAGGAGTAAGGAAAGCCGCCAGTACCATTATTATCACTATGGCATGACGCCTGTACTTTCTCATATAGTCCGGCTTCAGAATGCCAAGTTTTGAAAGGAAAAACGAAACCACAGGCAGTTCAAAAACAACACCAGCCGCAAGCATAATACTAATGATTATGGAGAAATATTCGTCAACGGCAAAGTTATTCTCAATAGTCTTTGAACCAAAAGTGGTGGCAAAACTAAATGTAAGCGGCAACATGACAAAATATGCAAAAGCAATTCCCGTAAGAAAACAAAATGAGGAAAATATTACAATACCGGAGACATATTTCTTTTCATTGCTCCTTAATGCAGGCGCGATGAATTTCCATATCTGAAAAATAATATTCGGAATGCTTAGAACAATACCGCCGATTATGGCAATTTCAAAGTAAAGAAAAATCTGCCCGAAAGGCTTCAGGTTCTGAAGCTTTATACCGTTGTGGCGTGCCGGAAGCAACAGAATATTATCTACAAGGAAATCAATAAATATCCAGCAGATTATCATTCCCAGTATAATACCGACAAGAGACCAGATGACACGCCATCTTAATTCTTCAAGATGGTCAAGGAATGACATCTCCTTCCTGTCCGCTCCGTCCTGCCCTGATTGTTCCGAGGTTCCCACTTGTTATACATCTGCATATAACGGAAAACCTGAGCAGAAGGATTTTACTTCCTCTTTAATCGAAGCAAGAACCTGCTCATTTTCAAAATTACATACAGCCTTATTTACAAATCCGGCGATAATATCCATTTCGGGTTCTTTCATGCCACGTGTAGTCATTGCCGGCGTGCCAATTCTGATACCGCTTGTTACAAACGGACTTCTCTTGTCAAACGGAACCATATTCTTGTTTAAGGTAATGCCGGCATGACCGAGAGATATTTCAGCCTGTTTGCCTGTAATGTTCTTATTTGTCAGATCAACAAGCATAAGGTGGTTATCTGTCCCCTTTGAAACAATCCGGAAATCGTTTTCGCTAAGTTTTTCAGAAAGTCTTTTGGCATTTTTAATAATCTGAACGGTGTAATCCTTAAATGAATCCTGAAGTGCTTCGCCAAATGCAACAGCTTTCGCCATAATTATGTGCATCAGCGGGCCGCCCTGAATACCGGGCATTACCATGCTGTCAAACATCTCCGACATAAGTTTCAGTCTGTCCCCTTTCAGAGTCTTAACTCCGAGCGGATTTTCTTTATCCTTCCCGACCAATATAATGCCACCCCGTGGACCTCTTAATGTTTTGTGAGTAGTAGAAGTAACAACATCGCAGTATGGAAGAGGATTGTTAAGCAGACCTTTAGCGATAAGACCGGCAGGATGAGCCATATCCATCATTAAAAACGCACCAACTGAGTCAGCTATTTCTCTGAACTTCGCATAATCCCAGTCTCTTGAATATGCGCTCGCACCCATTACAATAAGCTTAGGATTTTCTTTCTTTGCAAGACCGGCTATCCGGTCATAATCCAGTAACTGAGTCTCTTCATTTAATGAATAAGAGACAGCGCGGTAAATCTGTCCCGAAAAATTCACGGGCGACCCGTGAGTAAGATGTCCGCCGTGGGCAAGACTAAGTCCGAGTATTGTATCACCAGGCTTAAGCAGAGTCATATACACAGCCATGTTAGCCTGAGAACCGCTGTGTGGCTGAACGTTAGCGTATTCGGCACCAAATAATTTCTTCAGTCTGTCTATAGCAATATTTTCAGCCATATCGACAAATTCACAGCCACCATAATATCTTTTGCCGGGATAACCCTCGGCATATTTATTTGTTAAAACAGAACCAGCGGCTTCAAGCACAGCGTGGCTGACGAAGTTTTCTGAAGCAATAAGTTCAAGGTTTGTTTTCTGGCGGGATAATTCGAGGTTTAGCACCTCATAAATTTCATTGTCTTCTTGCAAGTAACTCATAATAGTAGATTTATTTTGTTAATAATATTTTTTGTAAGATAATACCGGGACAGATTTAACTACGAAATAAATTTATAACGACCGTTAGTATAAACGGGTTAATCATCCATTCTCAATTTTTTTCACCCTGCGTTCATGACGGCCGCCTTCAAAGGAAGCTTCTAACCAGGCATTGATAATACCAGGCAGGTCGTTTTCAGAGGTAAACAGTTGGGATATCGCAAGGAAGTTAGAATTATTATGCTTAACAGAGAGCGCGGCCATTTCCTTATTCAGAACAAGAGCAGCCCTGACACCGTTTACTTTATTTGCAACAATCGAAACCCCGATGCCGCTGCCACATACGCCAATTCCTTTATCCGCTTTCATTTCAGCAACATCTAATGCCACCGGACGTATAAAGTCAGGATAGTCAACTGAATAATTATCGGAAAAAACGCCACAGTCAATTACTTCAATGCCGTGCTCACCAAGCAGTCGTTTGATTATTTCTTTATATTTGAATCCTGCGTGATCGGAGCCAACGGATATCTTCACAAAATACCTTGTATAAAAAGATTAACGTTCTGTTCTTAAGAACCAGAGTTCGCCGAAGCTTAAAGAAGCATTCAGCTTAAAAATGTTCTCTTTCAATAAATTTGATTCAACTGCGCCACGCGTTCCGTACTGGAAAGCTAAGTCAAGTGTGTTCTCATATTCAATTGGGATTGAGATCCCAGCATAAACTGACAACTGGTTAATCCCCTGCCCGTTTACAATATATTGTGTCTGTTCATAGCTTAGTCCGCCACGATACATCATTCTATCCCAGAATCCGTAGGCTCGCACGTCAGGATTCCTGTATTCAACGCCCGTACTAATTTTATGAAGACTGCGAAGCCTGCTGTCGGACACGCCTCCGGATTTATAATCTTTCCAAGGCTGGAATAAATAATCAAGCGTAACAAGATATGTATCTTTGTAAATAAACGACAGCCCGGCTCCAATGGTTGAAGGCAACTGCGAAGATGCCTTGCCTGTGCTTAAAGTATCTATACCTGTCGAATTATAAATAAGATAAGTAGTATCAGAGTTAAAGCCGCCTGCAAAACTGCCAGTCAGTCCTAAGCGCACGTTGTTAATACCTGCAATGCCGGTCAGCCCTGATAAATCATTTGAGATAAGACCAAATGACCCGCCAATGCCCGCTGTTTTATTAACTTTCTGGAATTCGGAATTTGTTAAGGCAGAATTGCCAATAAATGAAATAGTTGAATAATAATCGCTCTTGCCAATATAATAGTCAAATGAAGCTCCGACATTAAGACCGAATGGCAATGTATAAGAACTGCCGATAAAAACTTTGGATATGCTACCCGAACCTTCATAAACAGTTTTGTACGAATAAGAACCGTTATTTATTGTCTGTGCAATTTTATAATCAGTCCTGGAATAAGGAATAATACCGCCTGCGACAGCTATCCCCAGATCATGCTCAACCGGCACACCGAAGAGAGCACCAGAGAAACTTGTCTGAGAATGATACGAACTTACAGAAGAACCCTCTTCCTTAATATTCTGAATATTTATGGCTGTCTCAAGACGTGTAAGATTTAATTTAGCCCATGAAGCAGGGTTTATCGCGCCAAGGAAATCGCGGTCAAACATTGCGATGCCTAACTCTCCCATTCCCATTCTGCGGGCCGAGTATGAATGTATAAGTTCGCCGGCACCTATCATGGAATATGCAGAGCCGCCTTCAGCAAGGATAAACGAAGGAATAAGCATAGCGAGAAGAATAAATTTTATTAATTTCATAATTGTTATAATATTTTAATTTCCTTAAGGTTTTTTAGCAGTATAAATAACTTTAAGTCTTGGTCTCATGACTGATTCAGCTCCCAAAAGCTTAATCATATCAACAGAACCAATATCATTTAATATGCTAAGTTCAACCCCGTTATTAGCTTCGTTTAAAACCCACCGCTGAACAATGCCACTTATATCTCCGGAAAAGACCAGTCCGCCCGCCGTCCTCGTTAACTTAAATGTTTTTGTGGAATCATAGGAGTTTTTAGTAGTGTCAGTTGCAAACATTGCAAGCAGACTTAACTGCGAAGGACTGCCAAAATCCAGAGTATCGGCAGGGTCCATTGTTACATCCAGCACCGCGCTATTGATAACAGAGCCAAAGGGAATATTCGGAAGCTTAAATTTAATTCTTGAGTGAAGCGATATTCCTCCCTGAAGCACAATTCTATCCTGAGGAATTGCCGGTATATCTCCTGTAACAAGATGAAGATTTTCAGACGGGAAGAAAGTAAGCGTATCTTTATAAACTCCCGGCTTCTCAAACACAACAATCATTTTCATAATATCGCCGGCTGAAGCATTATTAAGATTCTGGAAACCAATCATCTTATCAATGTTGCTGTTAGGTTCAAAATATAAACCGGCAAGTGCGGCAGTAGTATCCTTAAACCAGTTATTAGCAGACAGAGCATTCAGCCCGAAAGAATAAAGAGTATCTGTTACGGTGCTGCTTATCTTTAATACAGCAGGATCAGTAACCAGTTTTGCAAGACTGTCGCTTGTAAAATAATTACTGCCGGGCCAGCCTGATATAATCTTATAAACATTAAAATCAAATTGTGCTGATTTATTCCCGGCGGAATATGCAGGAGTCATTTCAACCCACGTCTGACTTACAGTTATGGAGTTATCCAGCACGCCGGTTTTAATAGTATCAGGCAGAGCAATCGAAAATTCAATGAGCATCTTTGATGAAACATTCTTATACCTGCCAAGCAGGAGCGGATTGCCACCCGAAAAGAAAGGAGCCACTTTGAAATGAGAAATACTGGTTACAAATGAGCTGTCAGGGTTTACGGTAATTAAATCACCATCATTAAGAATAACCAGACCCGCGCTTGCAGGATCGTCATTACATGAACTTAACAGCAGAGATGAAATAACAAAAATAATCAGAACGCCAAATTTAGAATACAATCAGTTCCCTCCAGGAAAATCTTTTATTATGAACTCTGAGGCTTCAATTAAATCGCAGGCGATAAAACCAGGAATTTCACATTCTACAAGCAGGTTACAAATTTGTTCCTCGGTTCTCTCATTTTTTACAAGAATTGTTTTTACTCCGGCATTCTTTCCGCATTCAATATCTGTAACAGAATCGCCAACAAAATATGATTTGTTTAAATCGATATTTAATTCTTCAGAAGCTTTCAGCACCATCAGGGGCGAAGGCTTGCGGCATTTGCAGTCTTCAGTGCTGTTAAAGTCAGGATGGAAAGGACAATAATAAAACGCGTCTATAGCACCACAACCGTCTGTTTCCAACAAATCATTTATTTTCTGGTTAACCAGATCAACTTCTTTTGCTGTAAAATATCCGCGTGCAATACCGGACTGGTTTGAAATTACAACAATCTTAAATCCTTTTTCTCTTAATAATCTGATTGCATGAGGAACGCCGCTATACAGCCTGACCAAGTCGGCATTGCCGACATAACCGGAATCATAATTTAGTGTGCCATCCCTGTCAAAAAATACGGCGTGGTTTTGCATCAGATATTATTTACAAGCTTCTTATATAATTCGACATATTTATTTGATGAAGTAACCCATGAAAAATCGTTCTTCATACCGTTCTTCATTATTTTTGTCCAGCTTTTTTTATCATTCTGGAATATTTTTACAGCACGATTAATTTCCTTTAGAAGCTCAGCTGATTCATATTTCTTAAATACAAATCCGTTGCCAGTCCCTTCCTTCTCATTAAACTTTGAAACAGTATCTGCCAGACCGCCGGTTTCACGGACAATAGGCACAGTCCCGTAAGCAAGGCTGTACATTTGATTTAATCCGCATGGCTCATACTTCGAAGGCATAAGGAACATGTCACTTCCGGCTTCGATTAAATGAGCCAGTGCATCGTCAAAGCCTAAGAAACAGGCAAACTTATGCGGATATTTTTTCTGTATTTCTTCAAACATCTTATGATACTTCTTTTCACCCATGCCAAGCAGAACAAACTGCATATCCATCGAGAGAATGTCTTCCATAATTTCAGCTACAAGGTCAAGACCCTTGCCATCAACTAATCTAGAAATCGAAGCAATTACCGGAATATTTGCGTTATAAGACAAACCAAATTTTCCGCAAAGAACTTTCTTATTTTCAGACTTGCCCTCAATAGATTTTTCTGAATATTTATGCGGAATAAACTTATCAGTCTCCGGATTCCATACTTTTTCATCAATGCCGTTAAGTATTCCATATAAATCTTTCTTGCGTTTCAACAGTACATTTTTTAGTCCGGCACTTTTTTCATCATCTTTGGTAATTTCTTCAGAGTATCTTTCACTTACCGTAGTAATTGCATCAGCAAACAGAAGTCCGCTTTTCATGAAATTTATCCGCCCATAAATCTCTATCCCTTTTTCTGAATTTAATTCTTCAGGAAGACCCGTCTTATAATAGTTCTCTTTTGGGAAAGAACCCTGATAAGCCAGGTTATGAATCGTAAAGACTGTCCTGACATTTGCCAGAAGCGGTTCATCTTTATAAATTGTTTTAACATAAGCAGGAATAAGTCCGCACTGCCAGTCATTCAGATGAATTATATCGGGCACCCATCCTAATTTATTTATTAATTCAAATATGCACCTGTTCAGCAAAATAAAGCGTTCATCATTATCCTCATAGTCCAGCCCGGTTACAGGATTGACATAAAGACTGTGTTTACTGCCAAAATATTCATGATTATCGAGGAAATATATCTGTACCCTTGCCTTCAGTCCAATTAAAAAAGAAGAACGCAATGAGAAGACAACATTCTTTTGGCCAATCTCAAGCGTCAGATCCTTTAACCGAACTACTTTATGTATTTTAAACCGTCTTTCATCTATCGTTCCATATTTGGGAACAACAATTCTTACTTCGTGGCCTAGTTCAGTCAGGGTTTGAGTCAGGGAAGCAGAAACATCGGCAAGTCCGCCTGTTTTAACAAAAGGGACAACTTCGGGAGTAACAAAAAGAATCTTCAGCTTTCTATCAACAGGCATTTTCAAAGTCCTTTTATTTTTAATACCGCAATTTACGAAATTGTTGATTATGAGACAAAATATAAATATTTAAAATTTAAAACACTATTTTAACGGCGCTTCATACTATGAACTATAACATCTGAAGGTTATATTTTTTATATTTAGCAGTCTCTAATTCTAAATATTATAATCATTAAATACCACCGGACAAATATTTAATTTCATTTAGAAACAGGAAATTATCTATAATTTTTTTTAAGGATACTATGAAAATCATTGAATGCGTTCCAAATTTCAGCGAAGGAAAGAATCCGCATACTTTTCAGGCAATTAGCGAAGCTGTGGGTAAAATCAGCAACGTAAAACTATTAAGCCTTGAGCCGGATGCTGATTATAACAGAGTTGTTGTAACTCTCGCAGGTAATGAAACAGGAATTGTTGAAGGCACGCTCGCTGCCTGCAAAGCCGCCGCAGCTAATATTGATATGACAAAACATAAAGGCGAACATCCCCGACTTGGCGCGATTGACGTAGCACCTTTTGTTCCTGTAAAAAATGCTACAATGGAAGACTGCGTAAGGCTTGCCGAACAATTTGGCAAAAAAGTCGCTGAAGAACTTGACCTCCCTGTTTATCTGTACGAAGAAGCTTCCAGACATCCTTCGCGTAAACTTATTTCAAATATCCGCAAAGGTGAGTACGAAGGACTTGAAGCAAAGTTACTTGACCCTTTATGGTATCCTGATTTCGGACAGGCAAATTTTAACCCGAAACTTGGAGCACTGATAACCGGCGCAAGGTCTTTTCTTATTGCTTATAATGTAAATATCCATTCGACTGACATTAGTTATGCTAAGGAAATTGCTGAAATATTAAGAGAAACCGGCCGGCCAATAAGAAACGAACAGGGCGAAATTATTAAAATAAACGGGGAAATACAGGTAATACCCGGCAGACTTAAAACTGTTCAGGCAATGGGGATTTTGCGTGATAAATATAATATTACGCAGGTTTCAATGAACCTTAGAAACTATCATACGATCCCAATTCATATCGCCTTTGAAGAAGTTAAGAAAGAAGCCGGCCGCCTCGGAGTTGAAGTTAACGGCAGCGAAATTGTAGGGCTTGTTCCTCTCGATGCGCTCCTGTCCGCAGGCAGATTCTATAGCAATAATGAGCTTAATGACGAAAAGGAACTTGTCAAGCTTGCCATCAGAGAATTAGGTCTAAGTTCGTTCAGCACATTTATGCCTAAGAAGAAGGTTATTGATTATATGATATAAACCTGTACCATCCAGGCGTAAGCGAACGGAGTATGAAGCCGGATATTTTTTATATTTTCCAATTTAAAACCTGCGATACAGACATCAGGGAACCGTAGATTAAAATCCTGATATGGCAAAATATTTACACTCCCCACGTTTGACTCTCGGAGAGTCTAGATAATTCATCAGCAAGAAATAACTTTTACAAATTATTTAGCTAATTCTATAATGAAACTACCAATATACCTGGACAATCATTCTACAACTCCCATAGATGAGCGAGTCTTAGAGGCAATGCTCCCTTATCTGAAAGGAAATTTCGGTAACCCGTCAAGCAAAGGTCATTCATTTGGATGGATTGCCGAAGAAGCGGTTAAACTCGCCAGAGAGATTATTGCCGGCAGTTTTAATGCGAAGCCTGATGAAATCATCTTTACCGGCGGTGCTACTGAATCCAACAATCTGGCAATTAAGGGAATAGCCGAAGCTTATGGAAATAAGAAAAAACATTTAATTACCTGCAAAACGGAACATCCCTCCGTCCTCGAAGTTTTTGAATATCTTCAGACAAAGGGCTTTGTCATTACTTATCTTGATGTTGACCAGCATGGACTAATCAGTCCCGATGAGCTTTCCAGTTCAATTACAGATAAAACATTGCTCGTTTCAATTATGGCGGCGAATAATGAAATCGGAACGATTCAGCCACTGAATAAAATCGCACATATCTGCAAAGATAAAGGGGTATTTTTCCATACCGATGCAGCTCAGGCTACCGGCAAAATTGAACTTGACGTAAAGAAGACGGAAGCAGACCTGATTTCTTTTAATGCTCATAAGAACTACGGACCTAAAGGCACAGGAGCATTATTTATCAGAAAGAAGCATCCTCAGATAAAACTTATTGCGCAGATGCACGGTGGCGGACAGGAGCATAATCTCCGTTCAGGAACGCTTAATGTTCCTTATATCGCCGGACTTGCCAAAGCAATGGAAATATCCAAAGATGAATTTGAAACCGATAACACTAATATCAAGGCTATGCGCGATAAACTTGAGCAGACAATTTTCTCTCAGCTTGACGGCATAAAACTTAACGGACATCCTGAGCACAGACTCCCCAATAACCTGAATATCAGCATCAATGGCGTAAGAAATGACCTGCTTCAGCTCGAATTGAATGACATTGCTCTGTCATCAACTGCGGCCTGCTCGTCCGCAGGAGCAAAGCGCAGCCATGTTCTGGAAGCAATCGGACTTAGCGAAGAGCTTATAAAATGTACAATAAGAATAGGCGTGGGAAGGTTTAACTCGATGGAGGAAACTGATTATGCCGCCGGCAGGATTATCTTCGCGGTTAATAAAATCAGGCAGAGAAATACTCATGAGACAACATATTAGAGCAAAATGTCCCTGTTTTGTTGTATCTTGGACTGGTTTTTAATTAATTTTCCTCCATTTAATAACATAGTTAATTATGTCAGAAAATATAAAAGCGTGGGTGGTTTCGGCTGACATGGGTTACGGCCACATGCGCGCTGTTTATCCATTAAAAAATGTTGCCGAGGAAGGAATTATTGTCGTTGGAAACAATGACTCAGCCCCTTTAGGCGAAAAGAAGCTCTGGAAAAGAATTCTTGGCGTTTATGAATTTTTATCCCGGACAAGAAGTATTCCTATAATCGGCCGGCCAGTCTTTAATATTCTGGATACCTTGCTTCATATACCATCCTTTTACCCGATAAGAGATTTATCTGACAAAACTTTTCAGGTGAATATGCTTGATTCAAGCATTAAAAAGGGACTTTGCTCTGGTATGCTTGATAAGATTAAGACAAAGTAGCTCCCGCTCGTTACTTCCTTTTACGCACCGGCTATTGCGGCTGATCTTTATGGACATAATAAAATTTATTGCGTCATCTGCGATGCTGATATTAACCGCGTCTGGGCAGCAAAAGAACCCTGGGAAAGCAAAATTCAGTACTTTGCCCCATGCGGCAAGGTAGCGCAGCGTCTAAGGGCTTACGGCGTTCCGGAAGAAAGAATTTTCCTTACCGGCTTTCCTCTGCCTGTTGAACTGACAGGCGGCAGAGATTTATCTGTATTAAAATCCGACCTCGGACAACGTCTGAATTATCTCGACCCAAATAACCGATTCAGACCGCTGAATGTAATGAATGTGGAACATTTTATCGGCGCTGAAAATTATGTGTTTAAGAATAAAAGAAAACTTACTATTGTTTATGGTGTAGGCGGAGCGGGAGCACAGCGGGAAATTGGCGGCAGGATTGCTCACAGTCTTAAGAAGAAAATTCTTGCTGGCGAGGTGCGCCTCATTCTTTCAGCAGGGATTAAGGAAAATGTGCGAGATTATTTCCTGAAAATTAAGTCTGTCATCGCTCCCGACTCGGAGAATTTAAGTGTAGTATATGAGAAAACACCTGATGAATATTTCAAAACTTTTAATCAGATTATCCGTCAGACCGACATTCTCTGGACTAAGCCAAGCGAACTCTCGTTTTTTAGCGGGCTTGGGCTACCGGTTATTATGTCTCCCGCTATTGGCTCTCAGGAAATTTTCAATAAAAACTGGCTGACTGAAATCGGAGCAGGCATAAAACAGCTTAACCCTGAATATACTGACCAATGGCTTTTTGACTTGCTTAATGATGGCCGGCTGGCTGATGCTGCGTGGGCCGGGTTCCTGAAAGCAAGGAAGATGGGTACGCATAAGATTATGCAAATCCTCAAGACTGGAGAAATGACTAAAGAAGACTCGCCTATTCTTCGATGAATGTTTAATCTAAAATGAACGGATAGTTGTTCATCATTCATCATTATCCGCTGAATGTTTTGCCTTCCTCATACGAGCCGAATATCATAAGACTGTGTGAAATTTCTTTCAAATGGTTAATAGCA
>JBAXDX010000086.1:0-12750 GCA_037140715.1 Ignavibacteria bacterium | reverse complement strand
CCCGTTGAAGGCTCTATGACATACTTTGCATCTGGCCATTGACCCGTTGAAGGCTCTATGACATACTTTGCACCTGGCCATTGACCCGTTGAAGGCTCTATGACATACCTTACACCCGGGAAGTATGTCATAGAAACTTATTCCGCCTGCCCGCCCGATTCTCTTAATCATAATCATGCTCTTAATCTTACCCGCTTAAAAGAAAATGAGTATGAACAGGATTATGAGTAAGAGTATGAAAGGGAAAGGAGTCCTCCGCCTGGCTATTTTGCTCTGTCAGCAGGTAAATCACTGAACAAATGAACATATCCGGATTAATCAGGAAGCGGACATCTGAAATAAAACCATATCCGGCTCCGGTTGCCCGGAGCCTTTAATCCCATTGGGAGGAAATGAGATATATGGATATGGAAAAAACCAGAGAAAGAAGAGTAAGTTATGCAAGATTCTTTAGTAAGTCGGCCATTTCGATAGCACTTAAAGCGGCATCCCAGCCCTTGTTGCCTGATTTAGTGCCGGCACGTTCAATCGCCTGCTCGATTGTATCGGTAGTAAGCACTCCGAATATTACGGGCAGACTGTATTTAAGTGAAATCTGAGCTGTTCCCTTGCTTACTTCAGAGGCGACATAATCAAAATGGGGAGTTGCGCCACGGATCACAGCACCGAGGCAGATAACAGCGTCATACTTCTTTTTTTCCGCAAGCTTAGCCGCCACCAGCGGTATCTCAAACGCGCCGGGCACTTTGATTATTTCAATATTCCCGCTATCCGCGTGATGACGTACCAGGCAGTCGAGCGCTCCTTCAAGAAGTTTGTTTCCGATGAAATCATTGAAGCGGCTGATAATGATTGCGAACTTATAATCTTTAGCCGAAAGCTTTCCCTCAACTATTTTGTACATATTCTGTTATTCCTTTTTATTAGATAAATCAATTACTATGCTCCCCGCCTTCCGGTCCCGGTCTTCCCTGCGTTAAAACGCGTGGCAATGAAACGGTCAGTTTATACAACGGGGCAGAATTCATAACTTTAGATTAAGAACTAAAAACCAATTAACTCAATCCCTGTGTTTTATCAGCATCTTGCGCATTGTAGCAACGTATGAAGTGGGAATGTTATACCTGCCCAGGTTCTGTTCATCATCTCTTTTGCCGCCATGGAAATCCGAGCCGCCCGAAGCAAGCAGGCAATACTCGTTTACTATGCCGCGGTAATGTTCAACCTGATTCTGTTTATGAGACGGATGAATTACTTCTATTCCGTCAATACCGGATTGAATGAGGCTGGTAAGTATATTCTCTGAAAGATACCCCGGGTGAGCAATAAACGATAATCCGCCGGCATCGCTGATAAGCTTTAAGGCACTTTGCGGAGAGACGTGAATCTTATGCTCAAAAGCAGGGCAACAGTTGCCGATATATTTATCGAAAACTTCATAAAAGCTGGTTGCGTAACCGGCTTCTATCAAAACCTGGGCAATATGAGGCCGCCCGACAGCACCGCTCTTTGCTTTAGCCATCACGCTGTCAATCGTAAGCGCAACTCCGAGTTTATTCAGCTTCTTTACAATGCGGCAGGCACGGTTATATCTTTCTTCACGGAAAAAACTAAGGTACTTCTGAAATTCATCATTGTAAATATCTATAAAATAACCAAGCAGGTGAACTTCTTTGTCTTCAATATCAATACTTATTTCAACACCCGGGATAACTTCGACTCCAATCTGCTTACCGAACTCTATAGCAACCTTAACACCGGCCAGGTTGTCATGATCAGTAATTGAGATAATATCAAGTCCGGCTGCCCGGGCCATGCCAACTACCTGAACAGGAGTATATACCCCGTCAGAACAAGTAGTATGTAAATGTAAATCTATTTTGCCTGTCATTAATAGCCTGGTAAATAAATAAGAAGACCCCGTTTAACCAAAATTCGCCTTGAATTTTTCATAATTTAATATCCTGAGCTTAGTTCCGTCAAACTCAAGGAGTCCTTTTTTAGTAAATGAGTGAATTGTTCTTGAAATTGTCTCACGCGATGTGCCGGCCATATTAGCCAGGTCCCGCTGGAGCGGAAGTTTCTCAATTTCAACTATGCCCTGCTTTATTTTGCCAATATCATCAGCCAGTTGAAGAATAACCGAGGCTACTTTGCCCTCGGCATCTCTAAGAGAGAGCGATTTAATCTTCGTATCGGCACCGCGAAGCCGCAAAGTCAGTTCCTGAAGCAACGAAATTGATACTTCCGGATATGATTTAAGAAGATTAAGGAAATCATAGCGCTGAATTATAAAAAGTTCCGACTGCTGAAGTGCAATTACGCTTGCCGAACGTTTCAGTCCGTCAAGAATTGCCATCTCTCCAAAGAAATCTCTTTCGCCAAGTAAAGTAAGAATAACCTCACGGCCTTCATTATTTGTGCGGGAGACTTTTACTTTGCCACTTATAATGACAAACAGAGCCGAACCGGAATCTTCTTCCATCAGAATAACTGTATCTTTCTCATATATCTTTCTCTTACCAATACTGCTTATCTTTTCTAATGTCTCCTGATCAAGCTCTGCAAAAATCGGGACATCCAGTAAGAAATCAGATAACGAAGTTGTCATATTGTTCCCCTTGAATTAATAATAGTCATCGTTCTCTTTACCATATATCAGGCTCAGATAAAAATTTGCATACTTATTAAACGCTAATATAACATTTTTTTTCAAAATTCTACAGCCCTGATGTTCTTATGAGAGATGATAACTGTAATATACATGAACATCCCCCTGTATCCAGCTATATTTTTCAGTTTTTT
Source organism: Ignavibacteria bacterium (assembly GCA_037140715.1). Taxonomy (GTDB): domain Bacteria; phylum Bacteroidota; class Ignavibacteria; order Ignavibacteriales; family SURF-24; genus JAUZPB01. The sequence goes on along the minus strand of JBAXDX010000086.1, from coordinate 9,945 downwards.
TTTATTACTTTTCCATTTCAAAATTAATGGAGTTATCTGCGTTATGAAAAAAACAGTTTTGTTCTGGATCCTGTCCTTCGTTATAACAATTATTACGGCATATTATCAGAGAGTAACAGGTCCTACTTACCCTCTGAGCGGCACATCTGAATTTGATAACAACAGTATCAGGTATAAATTTGAACGCAGCCATAGTTGCAGTGAAAATGCATCTGTTATTGTCCCGGTCAGCAGTATGACAACTGAAGGTGTTCTTAAATGGAAAAGATATAAGACAACAGACAGTTTTACCGTTGTCAAAATGGGGCAGACAGAGGGGAAGCTTGTCGCTGAATTACCCAAACAGCCGTCCGCCGGTAAACTCGAATATTTTGTAGTATTAACCAACGGAGATAAACAGCTTAAGATGCCTGAGAAACAGAATATTGTAATCAGGTTTAAAGGAGATGTTCCGCCATGGATTCTCATTCCTCATATAATAGCTATGTTCGGGACTATGTTATTATCAACAAGGACGGGGCTGGAGTTCTTTAACAAGGGTTATAATCTGAAAAAACTAACTTTCTGGACGCTTGGATTCTTAATCATTGGCGGAATGGTATTAGGACCTCTGACCCAGCTTTACGCCTTCAACGCGCTCTGGACAGGGATTCCATTTGGGACTGATTTAACAGATAATAAAACACTTATCGCACTTGCAGGATGGCTTATCGCACTAATAGCGTTATATAAAGCCAAACGCCCTGAAGCGTGGGCATTATTTGCGGCGGTTTTGCTTACTGCCGTTTACATGATTCCTCATAGTCTGTTTGGCAGCGAGCTTGACTATAACAAGATGGAAAAACAACAGAAATCAGTTGAAACGATAAAGCCCTGGCAGGACTAATCTTTATCAAAAAAAAAGGCTGAGGATAATCTTCAGCCTTTTTAATTTACAAAACAAACTACTTATGCGTCAGGTTTGTCTTTTCTTTCGTTCTTGATGTTCTGGATTTCATTACGCATATCCTGCGCAAGTTTTTTTAGTTCGCTTAAGCCTTTACGCAACCTTGTGCCTGCGGCAGCCTGTCCTTTTTCAGCAAACTTTTGTACGTCTGATTCAAGACTCTGTACAAATTTTGATAGTTCTACATACTTATTCTTCATTTTTAAGCCTCCGTTTATAAAATTAATTTAGATTAATAAAGTTACACTATATTTTCGAGTACAATTTCTGCAATATCCTTAACCACGACCTCATCGGCTTTATCAAAAGACTTAACACCGTCAATCATCATGGTCATACAAAATGGGCAGGCTGATGCTATTACGTCCGCATTCGTTTCCAGCGCTTCTCTTGTTCTTTCTTCATTGATTCTTGTCCCTTCAGTTTCCTCAAGAAACATTCTTCCACCGCCGGCTCCGCAACAGAACCCGCGGTCTTTATTTCGTGGCATTTCAACCAGCTCAAGTCCTTTAATCTTTGCAAGCGAATTACGCGGCGAATCATAAATGTTATTATACCTTCCAAGGTAACATGAATCATGATACGTAACCTTCTGCTGTACTGATTCATCCTTAAACTGAATCTTACGTCCGCGAATCATTTCCTGAATAAGTTCAGTATGATGCAGGACTTCAAAATTACCTCCGAACTGCTGATACTCTTTCTTTAGAGAATTATAGCAATGCGGGCAGGCTGTAACGATTTTCTTTACACCATAACCGTTAAGAGTTTCAATATTTTCCCGCATCATCATCCGGGCAAGATATTCATTGCCGAGTCTTCGTGCCGTATCGCCATTACATTTCTCCTCAACTCCGAGAATTCTAAAGTCAATATTAGCTTTTTGCATTAAATTAGCAAATGCTTTCGAAACTTTTTGATATCTCTGGTCAAAAGAACCTGCGCATCCAACCCAAAAAAGCAGGTCGCAGTCTTTATCCTCTGCCATCGTTTTGATATTCAGCCCTTCAGCCCAGTTCGCCCTATCCTGAGGATTAAACGCCCATGGAGTAAAATTCGTCTCAAGATGTTTAAATACCTGATTTAATTCGGGCGGGAATTGCGCCTCTGTAAGAACCAGGTTTCTTCTCATGTCAATTATTGAGTCAACATGCTCTATCATTACAGGACACTCCTGAACACAGGCAATACAGGTAGTGCAGGCCCATAATTCATCGGGAGTAATAAAATCATGCACAAGATGATTTTCAAGTAAAGGGTTATTTTCCTTCATGGCGTTTGGATCAGCTAATATGGGAGCTTTTTCCATCGTTCGTTTCCTGATGTCAGCCATAATCTTTCTGGGAGAAAGAGCTTTCCCTGTATTATTAGCGGGGCATACATCAACGCACCTTCCGCATTCCGTACAAGTATAGCCGTCAAGCATCTGCTTCCATGTCAGGTGTTCTATATCCGCCACGCCGAATGTTTCGACTGTCTCATCATCCAGATCCAAAGGCTGAAGAACGTTCTTTCTATCTTCCAATCCCGAAAAAAATACATTTGGAATTGAAGATAATATATGAAGATGCTTTGAATAAGGAAGCCAGTTCAAAAATGCCAGAACAAAGAGTATATGAAACCACCAGAATAATTCAAACATAACAGGCGCAACTACTGAATTTGCGCTAAATAAAACAGGAGCGATTGCCGATGAGACCGGTCTTACTTCCCACTCACCAAGCCGGAAGTTATGCGATGCTACCAGCGCGATATTCATTCCATACATTGAAATAACAACCGCCAGTATCATACAAAGAATTGTAACTGCGTCCCTCTTCCCTTTCTGACCAGCTTCAAGTCTGGGAATTTTCGAAATTATTCTTCTGTATAAAGCGATGATAACCGAAATGATTACAATAATTCCAAATAAATCCTGGACTGCCGTTATAGCGTAATAAACCGGGCCAAGGAATTGGAATGTAAAAGGAGAATAAAATCCCTGGATTATACTTTCAGCCAGGGCAAATAAGAACAAAGTAAATCCCCAGAATATCAGGAAGTGAATAATTCCTGCAACCGGATCCCGTAGAAGCTTTGATTGTCCAAACGCGATCTTTATAACATTATTTAATCTCTCTTCAATATTATCAAATCTGTTTTCGCCTTTGCCGACCTTCAGGAAACTGACAAGACGTCTTATGTTATACGTAATCAGAGACATTGCTACAAGAAAAACGATACCGAACAAAATATTTTTAATTCCCATAATCCTAAACTTAGTTATACTGCCAGCCGGTATAGAGTTAATTTTACTATAAACATAAGCGAACTGCCGCGTGGAATAAAATATTATACCATGCTTCCACGCAAAAGTTATTAAGTTTAATTTATCCCGGCAGTAAATATAACTATTTTTTTAAAGCGATTTTAATGTTTACTTTAAGATAAGATACTGTATTAAACAATCATCCGCAGAAATACATAAGAAACCGCATCCAATAAATTCAACAAATACAAAATAAATTCAAAGATACTAAAGAGCAATAGTAAATAATAAAAAAAACCCTCAAACTGCAAGAAAAACAAGTTTTCTAGCAATCTGAAGGTCTTTAGAAATAGAGATATACTTACAATGGCAGTCTGTGATACTTTTTGGATATTGCAAAGTAAATGCCGGATGCCGCCGCGATCTTAATTAAATCCCAAACCGAAAAAACAACACCACCAACAAAAAGAGCATCGCTAAAGGTTCTGTTAAAGAACAAGCTTAGGTAAGTAGCTCCGGTAAACACGATAGCAAGATTAGCAACTGTCATTGAAATAAAGACTGAGGCAAATGACTTGCTTCTTTGAATTAATAAACCGGCAATGAAAGCTCCTGCCGGAAAAGCCAGCAGATAGCCTGCCGTAGGTCCAAGAAGACTTGTAAAACCTGAAAGATTAGCAAATACCGGAAGTCCAAGCGCTCCCATGGCTAAATACATTCCCTGACTGTAAGCGCCATTCTTAGCGCCAAGAAATGCTCCGGCTAATATTACAAACATTGTCTGAAGCGTAAAAGGCACCGGCTGAACAGGAACAGACACCTGCGCAGCTATAACTGTAAGCAAAGCGAACCCGGATACCCATAAAATTCCCGATGATAACGCTCCGTTGATTATTTTTATACCCACGTTTGATTTTACATTTTCATTGATAGTCATTTTTACCTCTATACATTAAATTAAATTGTTCTTTAGAATCTGGCTGCTTTGTCCGGCAACAGCTCAAACTTGTCATTTTATTAAGTCTTACAAACCATGTACAAAAACGAAGCGGAACTGCCTGACATTACCTGGGACACAGCCGGTTATGTCAAAAACTTCCCTGTCTTTTGTCGTAAGCGTATAATTATTATTAATCACATGTAAATATGGCTATTATGAGTTGAAAAATCAAGATATTATAAGAATAACGTCTCGTTTTCTTTTTATTTTCCTGCTTACCGGTTTAGCTGACCTGCCGAAGCAAAGGAACCATAATCTTAACCTGATAACATTTGGAAACCCCGGCCGACCCGTGGGAACGTCACGGGTCAGCCAGAAATCTCCGGGCACCTCATAAGAGTCAAAGCTCCCTAAACTGACAATGATTTTATTTTTGGGGACATTATATCCAGTACTGAGACCTGACATTTTTAATTAAGTTATAACATATCCGATTACTGAAAATAAATTAGCGCTTCACTTTTACCATTTATTTGCTTAACTTATCTACAGGATAATATGAATTTTTAGTTTTCCAAAAAAATAAAACAATACCGCGAGAGAAAGTAAGTAACTTTACGAATGCGGAGATAAAATCTTTTAGCCTGCTGGGAATTATAATGAATAAATTACTGGTTATTCCATCGATTGATATTAAGGACGGCAAAACTGTCCGTGTGGTTCAGGGCATTCCTGAACTGGGTAGTCCCGACTACGGCAACGACCCGATTGAAATGGCATTAACATGGAGAGCTGAGAATGCCAAGTGCATACATGTAGTTGATTTTAACGCCTCATGGGACAGCAAAATAAGCCCTAATCAGCCGATTATTGAAAAGATGTGTAATTCTGTTATAATTCCGGTAGAACTTGGCGGTGGCATCAGAACATTTGATGATGCAAAGCGGGCAATGGGTCTGGGCGTTTACAGGATTGTAATCGGTAGCCTTGCTGTTGAGAACCCTGATATATTCATTAACATATTAGAAACTTTTGGACCTAATCGCGTAATTGCGGCCATTGACTCGGTAGATAATCAGGTTGTTATACATGGACGCACAACAAAGACTTCATTAAACCCGCTTGATTATGCTCTGAAACTAGCTGGCTGGGGAATCGAACGCTTTGTTGTTACCGATGTTACGACAAATGGTATGCTGGGCGGTCCGAATATTGAGCTTTCAAGAAGCATTGCTTTGGCAACAAAGAAAAAGGTTATCCTTTCCGGCGGAATAAGACAGGAAGACGACCTGTTTCTTGTACAGAACAATATGGATTCAGGTATAGATTCCGTTATAGTCGGACGCGCATTATATGAAAATAAATTCCCGTGTCAGAGGTTATGGCGCGTTGCCGAATCAGGAATGTTTTAGCTGAGCATTATAATGGAAAATAAAAGACAATTAAGCCGGCAGAACAGTTTTCTATCCAACCTGTTTAAGATTCGCTCAGAGAAAGAAGATTTGTTTGAACTATTACACACTATTCCCCCTTTCGCTGAGTTAAGCAATAAAGAAATTGAACAGCTTTACCATATCATGCACGACAGGGTTTATGCTCCGCATGAATATATCTTTTATCAGTCCGATCCGGGGATAGCATTTTATATAATTCAGGAAGGGGAAGTCGAAGTTCTTACTACAAATGAGGAAGCCCGTATACATCGTATAGCTTATTATAAAAAAGGAGATTTCTTCGGCGAAATGGCACTTCTGGACGATGCGCGGCGCTTTGCATCGGCTATCGCGCTTAAAGAAAGTAAACTTCTCGTAATTTTTAAGCCGGATCTTGATGAGTATATAGAAAAATTTCCAAAGAAAGGCATTAAGATACTTAAAGGTATCTCTCAGATATTTGCCTTAAGGCTCAGACAGTTGAACCAGAATTATTCAAAATTATTTTTCGAAACAAGTAAAGAACAGGAGACCGCAAATGGAACTGCAGATTAAGAAAATAATTGTACCCGTTGATTTTTCTAATTATTCCAAAAACGCGTTGCGTTATGCCATTAACTTTGCAAAGGATCATTCGGCTAAGATTTTTTTAATATATGTAGTTGAGCCTGTAATTTATCCCGCTGATTTTAGTATGGGACAAATTGCACTGCCGTCAATTGACCTTGAAATGACAACACGTGCGAATAATGAGCTTGATAATCTTATTAAATCCGAAATCCCTTCTGATATAGAAGTCGAGAAAATAATTAAGACAGGCAAACCTTTTGTAGAGATAAATGAGACTGCCTCGGAAATTAACGCTGACTTAATTATCATTGCCACGCACGGACGTACAGGTGTTGAACATATTTTATTCGGCTCTACGGCTGAAAAGGTCGTGCGAAAGGCTCCATGCCCGGTACTTACACTCAGAGACCCCATCAAAGGATTTAAATATCAGAATAAATAATTTGTTTATCTATGCTTCTTATTAAGCCGGAAGCCTGGCAGAAACGAGGCATATAAAGGTTAAGTTCAGGATAGAAAGACTATCGCGAAACAGGTTACGTAGTTTTGAGAATGGCTCATGGTTATTTTAAGGGATTTATCTTTGCCAAGATAGTCCTCAAGTTTGCCATAAAGCTTTACGGATGGTTTGCCGCTAAGTTCATTATAGATTTCGATATCTTTCCAGTTAAATCCGCCGTTCCATCCTTCCGACAAAGCTTTAGCCACAGCTTCCTTGGCGGCGAACCTTGCTGCAAGATGCTGATGCACATTTCTTTTGCCAAGGCAGTATTCAAGCTCGACATTAGTAAATACCTTATTCAGGAACTTATCGCCGAAGCTTTCGACGCTCCGTTTTATCCTGTCAATTTCTATAATATCAATACCAATACCTAATATCATCAAAAACCTGCGGACTTACCGTAACTGCGGAGTTCTGCCACCCCGTAGATTACATTGTTTTTATAACTGATTTTAGAAGAACTTAATATGCGCATCTACGTTCAGCCCCTTATTATTTAACTGGTCTAAAAGAATTTTTGTTAAATCGCGCACCTGATTAATCGACTTTTTAACATCGGTTAAGAGTTCTTCATCGTAGAGAAGTTTGCCCGCGTTATTTTTACGGTCAGCGGTTTCATCTGTCAGATTATTAATTTTGGTCAGAAGATCATTTGTATTTTTAAGAACCGTCTGCACATCTTCAAGTGAAGTCCTGATATTATCCTTATTGTCCCTTATCAGTTGTGAAGCTTCCTTTGTAAGATCGGCAGTATTACCTGTAAGCCGTCTCAGATTTACTCTGTTTTCATCAATCATAACATTAAGCTTCCGGCTGATTGAAGCAAGGTTGGAAAGCGAGGAACGCATGTCTTTATTAAAATCTTTATCAGTCATTACATTGTTCATCGAAGAAAGAGTTACCTGAACTTCTTTAATAATTCTTATAAGATCATTCTGAACCGAACCGAGCATTGCCATAACCGCAGGAACATCCGCGTAGAACTGCCCGGTCTGTATTTTGGAATAATCCAGTTTCTTTTCCGAAATGCCGGGCTTAATTTCAACTTTCTTTCCGCCCATAAGATCAAGCATAGAGATACCAAATGTAGCATCTTCTTTGAGTAAAATATCATCATCGATATTTGCGTTAACAACAGCCTTATTGCCCGATATTCCAATCTCGCCGACTACACCTTTCCTTACTCCGTTTACGGTTACTATATCACCTTTTTCGAGTCCGTTAGCAGATTCAAATTCTATCCGTACTATTTTCTGGCTGCCTGACAGCTTATAATTCTTCGCCCATCCGATAACCCAGATTAGAAGAATCAGAGCAATAAGCGAAGTAACTCCGACTTTAATTTCAGTTTTTCTTTCGTTTCTCATAAATCGAATTAATTTTGTTTATTGAGTAAATCAGATATTTTATTTAACTCATCCTCATAAATCATATTGTCTTTCTTTTCATATTTTATTGTTATGCCGGTCAATGGAAGAGAGCTGTTCAATCATAACCTTCTTAACTCTTCTGTTAACGATTTCAAGAACAATAAACTTATGGCTTTTGTAAATAAAGCTGAAATTCTGAGCCGGAATTATACCGGCATAATTAAGAATAAATCCTCCGACAGTATCGTAATCGTCATTTTCAGAATAAAGATCAATTTTCAGCAGTCCATTAATCTCTTCAATAGCGGTTTTACCAAGGACAACATAAGTATATTCTCCTGTCTTAATAATTTCGTTCTCATCCTTATCATATTCATCCCTAATCTCGCCGACAATCTCTTCGAGGATATCCTCAAGCGAAACAAGACCTGCTGTGCCTCCGTATTCGTCCACAACAATGCCAACGTGCATTTTCTTCTCCTGAAACTCGTGCATGAGATCGCTTATCATTTTTGTCTCCGGAACAAACATTGGCTTCCGGGCAATTTTATTAAGTGTAAGTGTATTTTTAACAGCATCATTTTTAAGATAGGGTAAAAGATCCTTTGTATAAATTATGCCAGTTATTTCATCGAGGTTTAAATGATAAAGAGGCATTCTGCTATGACCGGATTCTGTAATAATCTTAATAAGTTCATCAAAATCAGTATCGTCCGACAAAGCCACAATGTCAACTCTCGGAGTCATAACTTCCCTGACCGTAATAGTTCTGAAAGAAACAAGACCATGTATCAACTCCTGCTCTTCTTCTACAATCGTTCCCTTTTCAATTCCAATATCCGCAAGTTCAGTCAGTTCGCTTGATAATATCGCTGTTTTTAATTTATTAATTTTAAGATTCGAGAATAGCGCTTTTATAAGTTCAGACAGAGTTTTTGATATCGGATAAACAAACACCCCGACCCAGTAAAGAGGAACAGAAACTAACTTAGAAATTAAAACAGGATGCTTATATGCGGCAATTTTTGGCGTTATCTCTCCAAACATAAGAATCATAATTGTAACAATTATAATCTGAGAAATAAGAGCGGTATCTTCATTAAAATGATAAAAGCGGGCTATCTCAAGGGCAAGGTTAACAGAGACTATTGTTATTGCAACATTTACTATGGTATTACAAAGCAAAATTGTAACGAGAAGTCTTCTCGGAAACTCAAGCAGATTTGAGATATAATTACTAATAACTGGGTTACTCTTCTTAAGCTCCTTCATTTTCTTTTTATCCAGAGAGAACAGCGCTATCTCGGAAGTCGAAAAGAAAGCAGATAAGAACAATAACCCGATTAAAAGTGTTAACTTAAAATACCAATCATAGTCCAATATTTAAGTTAATCCTAATTGTTTTACAAAATATTTAGAATGGAAGGTCATCATTTTCATCAACCGGATTATTTATCGGTTCACTTACATGCTGATCACTTACAGTAGCTGCTTCCCTGCTATAATCATGACCAGCAGACTCGCCGGCACCTTCTTTACCTTCAAGCGTAACTATTCTATCGGTAACAACTTCCGTCATATAGCGCTTAATACCTTCTTTATCTGTGTAATCCCGTTTACTTAAACGACCTTCAACATATACTTTCTTGCCTTTTTTTAAGATTTCCTTAGTGTAATCACTTACACTAAATGCAACAACATTATGCCAGGTAGTTTCATTAATCCAGTTCCCCTCCTTACTTTTATGACCATAATCTGTAGCCAGAGTAAATGATGTAATTGAAATATTAGAAGTCGTAAATCTTGTCTCAGCATCTTTCCCAAGACGGCCAATTAACATGATCCTATTTAATGAAAGAGCCATATTCCCTCCGATATTATTTAAATTATTATAACCAAAAATTAACCCTTCTATAAAAAATTAAAATATTACTAC
>JBAXDX010000085.1:0-12781 GCA_037140715.1 Ignavibacteria bacterium | reverse complement strand
TCGGAGAGTATTCGCCGACTCTTTTAGTGTATTCTTTGACTCTTTTAGTGTATTTATCAATGTTTTCAGACTGTCCTGGCATTCTATTTGATTATAAGCAGACGCTTATTTTTTCTTCCATGAAGTTAATAATATTAAATCTGTGGTTATTTCAGCCGGTTTGGAGGGTATCAGATAAAAAGCCGGGTATTTTTATTATATTCGGGATACTCAGTTTTATTTTAAACTGAGTATTATTATGATTTCAAAGTTATAAACAGGAGTAAAATTTGTTATATTTATCATTGATTTATTATTCTGATTATTAAACATTGAGGTATTTATGGCTAAAAAAGCGCGGGTTCTTGATTTTCTTCTTCAGGAATCTATTAACTCCGGGAATTTTATTTTTGATAATAATAAAGCCAAAGAAATTTGTATCAACTATGGTTTTAGCAACCATTTTGACGTAACAAAACTGGATAATCTAAATAAATTATCACCGCTCATGAAACACCTTGATTATGCTCTTATTCATCTTGGTTCGGGTAAACATAAGTTTGTTAAGGGTATTGATAATGTTTATCATAAATTTGAAGAAGTTAAACAAATTATTAATTGAGATTATAGAAAAAGTCTTCTGAATCTGTATAATACATCGGAATCCAATATTTTATCTATTGCCAATAATCAGGGGATATTACATCATTTTTTATTTGATGATGATAATGAATTTAACAATACTGATATTATTGAACGACCTAAAACATATTTCCCTCATAGAACTAAAATGGATTTGTGTTATGGTATTAGTGATGAAATTATCAATTTATCTTCCGTTCAGATTGAAATTGATCTGACTATTGAATTTAAGGGGGCTGTTTGTATTTTTGAAGCTAAAAATGGATTGCCTGATAGTTTTAATGTTCTTCAAATTTATCATCCTTATCTTTATTATACTCATGCCAAATCACTTAGCGATTATTCCGGCAGAATTAAGGATATTTTTGCTGTGTATGTTGTTAGAAATCCCAATAATAATAATTTATCTTTCTGGCGTTATACTTTTACCGAGCCTTATAATATTACATCAATTAAACTGACTAAATCATCAGTATATGTCTTAAACAATTAAATATAGCTGAAATGAGTATAGATATAAACGAATTTAAAAATAAAGTATTTAATGAAGATGTTCTAAGTGTTTTATCTAAACTGCCTGATAATAGCATAGAAGCTGTTTATGGTGATCCTGATTATAATGTTGGTATTAATTATGCCGGTAAAAAATATACATCTCAATGGAATGAATATATTGAATGGTATATTTCTTTAACACGAGAGTGTCTAAGAGTATTAAAACCATCCGGAAATTTATTTATGATTAACTATCCTAAACAAAATGCCTACTTAAGAGTAAAGTTTCTTGATGATAATGCTTATTCTGTTAATGATTATGTCTGGGTTTATAATTGTAATATAGGTCATAGTGATAGCAAGTTTACTACAGCTCACAGGTCTGTTTTACATGCAACTAAAAGTAAAAAAAATTCTTTCTATAAAGAGCAGGTTGTTGAACCTTATCAAAACCTTAATGACAAGCGTATATTAAAAAGAATTTCTGAAGGTCATGCAGGAAGAATGCCATATTCCTGGTTCTATTTTGATTTAGTAAAAAATGTTTCTAAAGATAAAACTTTTCATTCATGTCAAATACCACTTCAACTGGCAGAAATGCTTATAAAGGCAAGTACTAAAGAAAATGATACAGTTTTTATATTATTTGGCGGCAGCGGTTCTGAAATTATTTTATGTAAAAATTTAGTCAGGAATTTTATCTCCTGTGAATTACATCCTGAATATTATGATATGATTGTAAGCAGATTAAATAATAATGGTAATATAGACCTAAAATATAAATCATCTGTTATCCAGGATAAATTTTTTCAGGATAAATTTTTATGATTCGGCAATAGTAATACCTGTTTACATTATTACCGGCTGTTATCGCTGTTTATTCTTTTTCAGGAAGCCCCTGAGTAATCTTGTTGTTCAGCCTTTAAGATTAAATGAGGAAAAGCAGGCACTAAAACTTCAGACAAGAATAGAACAGATTCAAAATCATATTGAGCATTATGAAGATAAAATAAATAAACTTGTTTACCAGCTTTATGGATTAACGGAAGAAGAAATCGAAATAATAGAGAACTCAACAAAGCAGGAACATTACTTTACTAAAGTGGGGACTGCAGAAAACTTCTAAACATATTATCGGAATCTGTTATTTCCAGTTAGTTCTGCTTCTGATAGCAGCATTCAGATAATTGAAAATAATAAAGCATTCAAATATTAACTGAAGTCCGGGCATCTCTGAAAAACCAAACTTATAGCCAAATTTTTTCTGATGAAGCTTTAAAAGAGTAACATCCATAATAAGTTTTCCCGCGAAAAGCCATAATATATTAATCGAAAGAAATATTAAAGCAGGGGAGAACATGCAGACAATATTTAAGATATGCCAGACTGCAAGAAGAAACTGATGTCTGAACAGGTAGTAATTTGAAGTAGAAGTGTGCCTGGCTTTCTGCTTAATATAATCCTTAAAATTCACAGGCGTATTAGTATAGACAAAAGACTCTGCATCTGTAAGCACGCTTATCTTAATCTTATTTTTTACTGCTTCCCTGATTAAAAGATCATCATCGCCGCTGACAGTATCCATTGTGCCTTTATAGCCTCCGAGCTTATCAAAAGCTTCCCTGCTGAATCCAAAATTTCCGCCTCTTGCAGAGTAAGGAATATTAAGCCCGGCAGCGGCAAAGGTAAGCATGGCAGCGCGAAGATTCTCGAAGCAGGAAACATGGTTAACGAGTGAGGATTTAACGACAAAGGGAGCAATGCCAAAAATAAGACCGGCTCCGGTTTGGAAAGCGGCGGAGCAGGCTTTAAGCCAGTCTTTTTTGGGTGCGCAGTCGGCATCTGTAATGACGATGAACGGATTTACAGCATGGCTGACTCCGATAGTCAGAGCGCCTTTCTTTGCCGGAAGTTCTTTATTCAGCGCCTTTACAACCCTGAAGTCAGGAATGTCTTTAATCTTCTCTTTTATCAGTTCAAAAGAACCATCCTCCGAGTTATCGTCCACAATAATTACTTCAAAGGAATCTTTGGGATAGTTCTGATTATTAAGGGAGTTGGTCAGCAGCGGGATATTCCTGCTTTCATTCTTTGCTGCCACAACGACGGATATATTTACTGATACATCCATCGAATTTTCCCTGCTGAATAATTCGGAAAGGGATAAATGAATAATTAAATTAAGCGATAAGAGAATAACGCCGGTTAAAATTACAGCTATTGTAAGAATGCTCATAATTTTTACTTGCGCAACGCCTTTGGCTTTCCTAATATTTCCGATAGCATAATAAGGTCCCTGACCGTTGTTTTATCCTGAATCTTCTGTCTTAATTCAACCGCCTTCTGATTAACAATAGTCTTTGCAGTAACAGAGACAGTCAGTTTATCCAGTTCGCTTACCCGTGTCTGCGAACTGAAGACTGATTTTACATTTTCAGATGACAAACTTTCCGCAGGAGTTCCGGCATCCTCTTCGGTATAAGTTTTATTTTCATCATAGTAATCATAACTCTGATTACGCTGTGAGTCTGCGCCTTCAGTGGTGTAAGGAGCGGGGGAGTCAGGTTTCCGCATGTTCCCTGTATTACGGGGAGTATTACTGGAAGCAGAGGGTTGCCGGACAGGCCGGGGCTGTTTTGGCATGTCCGGAGTCTTTGAATTAGTACCCTTAGGCTTCAGGAGAGAACTGATAAAGCTGATTATCAGAAATATCACGATTATATAATTTAAATAATTATCCATAGTATGTTCTTTATAATTAGCTTGGATTATCTTTTTTCTTTTCCTGAGGCTCGGCAATCGAAGCTCTCATTTGTGTATCAGCCTGAATATTTTTAAGTGTATAATAATCCATTACACCGAGTCTGCCGTTTCTGAAAGCTTCGGCAATAGCCTTGGGGATTTCGCTTTCGGCTTCAACCACCTTAGCTCTCATTCTGGAAACTTCGGCTATCATTTCCTGGTCAAGGGCAACGGCAGCGGCGCGTCTTTCTTCAGCTTTCGCACGGGCAATTTTAAGGTCGGCTTCAGCCTGGTCAGCCTGAAGCTTCGCGCCGATATTTTCGCCTACATCCACATCGGCTATATCTATGGATAGAATTTCAAATGCTGTCCCGGCATCGAGACCTTTGGAAAGTACGACTTTGGAAATTCTGTCAGGGTTTTCAAGAACATCCTTATGTGAATCGCTCGAACCGATGGTTGACACAATACCTTCGCCTACTCTGGCAAGTATAGTAGTCTCGCCGGCGCCACCTACGAGGCGGTCGAGGTTTGCTCTTACTGTAATCTTGGCGATAGCCTTAAGCTGAATGCCATTTTTGGCAACGGCGGCAACAAGGGGAGTTTCGATTACTTTTGGAATAACAGACATCTTTACGGCTTCAAAAACGTTGCGGCCTGCAAGGTCAATTGCCGTGGCTCTTTCGAAGGAGAGGTCAAGTCCTGCCTTGTGAGCCGAGATAAGGGCATTTATTACATTAATAATATTTCCGCCCGCAAGGTAATGAGCTTCCAGTTTGCCCGGATCAACCGGCAGTCCGGCTTTCGATGCTGTAATCAGACTGCGTACGATTACCTGCGGCGGTACTTTCCTGAGTCTCATACCTACCAGATCCCTGAAGATTTTTAATTTTACGCCTGAGAAGTAAGCCGTTATGAATAAGTTTACAGGAATAAACCATGTAAACAGTATCAAAAAAGCCATAACTCCTAAAATTATAATAAGAGACAGACTGGCCAAAGGTTCCATAAACTCTCCTGTGATTTAGTTATTATGAATGATATATGAATAATGAAAACCGTTCTGCTTATGTCATGGAATAACTGTAAGCATTAAATAATCTGTCTGCAATATACAAAAACGCGTGATAAAATTGCCAGTACAGGAATAATTTATTAAAAATATAAATATGCCTCCTTCCGGTATTGATTTGTTCTGTAAAAGTAATATATTTATGACAGATGGGAATTAAATGAAACTAAAACAGGTTATTATTAGTATAATTATTGAAAATAATATCATTTTGCTTCAAAAGCAGCTTGATTGAGGAGATATCAATTTATATATTACTATTAGATTATTAAATATAATTAATTAAAAGAATGGGAGAATGAAATGGATGGAAATTTCTCAGAAAGAGTACAGGAAGTTATCAGGTTCAGTCGTGAAGAAGCTCTGAGGCTGGGGCATGACTATATTGGTACTGAACACCTGCTGCTTGGACTCATCCGTGAAGGACAGGGTATAGCTGTCAGGATTTTAAGAAATCTCAACTGTGACCTTGTCAAACTAAAAAAAGCTGTTGAGGATGCTGTCAGAACTTCAGGTGGCACACTTACAATCGGCAATATCCCGCTGACTAAACAAGCTGAAAAAGTACTTAAAATAACTCAGATAGAGTCGAAAATTTATAAGTCTGATGTTATCGGGACTGAACATATGCTTTTGTCAATACTAAGGGATGAGGATAATATTGCAACGCATATACTTCATCAGTTTAGTATAAACTATGAGAATGCCAGATCGGAATTAAATAATATTTTAAGCAATAAAAGCCCGAAGGACACGGTCTCAGCTACTCCTCTCGTGGAAAAGAAAACTGAACGTACCAAGACACCGGTGCTGGATAACTTCGGGCGCGACCTGACCAAGCTTGCTATTGAGGATAAGCTGGACCCTGTAATCGGGCGTGAAAAGGAAATTGAACGTGTAACCCAGATATTAAGCCGCAGAAAGAAAAATAACCCGGTGCTTATCGGCGAACCGGGTGTAGGTAAGACTGCTATTGCTGAAGGACTGGCATTACGGATAATTCAAAGAAAAGTGCCGAGAATTCTTCAGGACAGAAGAGTGGTAACTCTCGATATTGCAGGGCTTGTAGCCGGTACAAAGTATCGCGGACAGTTCGAGGAGAGAATGAAGGCTCTGATGAACGAGCTTGAAAAGGCAGTAGATGTTATTCTGTTTATTGATGAACTTCATACAATTGTAGGCGCGGGCGGAGCTTCGGGTTCGCTTGATGCTTCCAATATGTTCAAACCGGCGCTTGCCCGCGGTGACATACAGTGCATCGGTGCCACAACGCTTGATGAATATAGAAAGTATATCGAAACTGACGGTGCTTTAGACCGCAGATTTCAAAAGGTTATGGTCGAGTCGCCAACTGTAGATGAAACTATACAGATTTTAGCAAATATTAAGATTAAATATGAAGAGCATCATCATGTGTGCTATTCAGATAAGGCAATTGATTCAGCCGTAAGGTTAAGCGACCGCTACATTACAGACCGCTATCTGCCTGATAAAGCAATTGATGTGCTGGATGAGGCGGGATCAAGGGTTCACATGGGTAACTATTCGGTGTCTGAAGAGATTCTGGTTATTGAAGATGAAATCGAAAAAATCAGACAGGAAAAAGGTAAGGTGGTTAAAAGTCAGGATTATGAAGAAGCTGCACGCCTTAGAGACCGTGAGAGAATTTTGCAGGGCAACCTTGAGATTGCAAAGCGCGAATGGGAAGTGAAAACCCAGTCCCTGGTTTATGGTGTGTCTGAAGAAGATATTGCTACTGTCGTTTCAATGATGACAGGTATTCCGGTTACACGTGTTGTTCAGGCTGAAAGTGAAAAGCTGATGCACATGGAGGAATCTCTCAAGGCTCAGATTGTCGGTCAGGATGAGGCGGTTTCAAAACTTACGCGTGCAATCAGGAGAACGAGAGCCGGGTTAAAGAATCCGCATAAGCCTATAGGCAGTTTTATATTCCTTGGACCGACAGGCGTAGGGAAGACTGAGCTTGCCAAGGTGCTGGCTAAGTATCTTTTTGATTCGGGAGATGCACTTATAAGAATCGATATGAGTGAGTATATGGAGAAATTCTCTGTATCGCGCCTGGTTGGAGCACCTCCAGGATATGTCGGCTATGAAGAAGGCGGGCAACTGACCGAGAAGGTCAGAAGAAAACCTTATTCCGTGGTTCTCCTTGATGAAATCGAAAAGGCGCATCCGGATGTGTTTAATATTCTGCTTCAGGTACTGGATGATGGTACACTTACAGACAGCCTTGGACGAAAGGTCGATTTTAAGAATACTATTATTATTATGACTTCAAATGTAGGTACAAGGGATATTAAATCCACGGGCGGAATCGGTTTCTCCGGCAATGCTGAAGAAGGGAAGTACTCTCACCTCAAGAGTATGGTTGAAGATGCTTTGAAACGTCTGTTTAATCCTGAATTTCTTAACAGGATTGATGAAGCTATTGTATTCAGAAATCTTGAGAAGGAAGATATTATGAATATCATTGATATTGAAATGAAGGACCTGTTTGAAAATATGCGGCAGAATAAGATGGAAATTTCATTCAATCAGTCCGCCAGGGACTTTATTGCCAATAAGGGTTATGATCCTAAGTATGGTGCCCGTCCGCTAAGACGTGCTATTCAGAAATATGTAGAAGACCCGCTGGCGGAGGAAATCCTTAAAAGTATTTTTAAACAGGGGAACAGAATCCTTGTTAAACATGCCGAAGGTGCCGATGAACTCTACTTTATTGAAGATGTAACTGAAGCCGGCGAAGCAGACCACAAGGCTGAAGAAACAAAAGACCCTGCCGAAGTTTAATTAGCTTAGTGTTAAAAGGCGGACTAAACATGGTCCGCTTTTTTTATTTTAAATAGAATAACAATATATATATTCCTAATGGGGTACGACAAACTGCCCTCTTAATCATAATCTTACATTATACTCATTTTTTCTGAAGCAGGTAATATTATGAGAAAAAATCATGCTGTGTTTTTAAGGTAGCCCCGTTTTTTATATTTGCATGGTTGCCGTGCTATTCTTATTTTGGTTATCAAAAATTTTATTAATTAAATGGAGTAAGAATGCCGCTCAATGACAAACAGACGCTTGAAATATTTCTTCAGACAGAAGCTCTCTTGCAGGGACATTTCCTGCTGACTTCCGGCAGACACAGTAATCAGTATTTCCAGTGTGCCAAGGCACTTCAGTATATGAATCATTCAGAGAAAATATGTGCGAAAATTACCGAATTCTTTTCCGGCTATGACATTGACACAGTTATTGCACCCGCCATTGGAGGAATTGTAGTCGGGCAGGAAGTGGCTCGTCAGTCAGGAAAAAGATCTATTTTTGCTGAAAGGGAAGACAAGGCTCTTACTTTAAGACGAGGCTTTACAATTAAACCTGGTGAAAAGGTACTGGTATGTGAAGATGTGGTAACTACCGGCGGTTCGGTATTTGAAGTAATTGAAATTATAAAGCAATATGGAGGAGAAGTAGTCGGAGTCGGAATGATAGTTGACCGTTCTAATGGCAAAGTATCGTTCGGAGTTCCGCAGGTCAGCGCGCTGAAACTTGATGCTGTATCTTATCAGCCTGATGAATGCCCGCTATGCAGGGAAGGTCTGCAGGTTATAAAACCCGGTTCAAGAAAAATATAATAACAAAAGACGAAGGGGTAACATGAAAATTTATCAGATTAACCCCTGTAAAAAGTTTTTGAACGGTTTCGGAATAATCGAAAAATTATACGGAATCACAGAACTGTCTGCCCCGGCTCAGGCTGGCGGAAACAAACATTATACAAAGAAATAAAACAGGGACCGATACATGAGATTCTTATTAACTGTTATATTAATCCTTTCAGCTGTCGGCGCTGAAGGGTGCATACGTCATTCAAATCAGCCGATTAAACGTGTCATGAGAAACAGAATTATGGAAAATAAATCAAATTTCAGAAAGCTTACCCCGAACCTTATGGTTTCGGATGTAAATAAAACGGTTGAATTTTATAAAAAAGCGTTTAATTTCGATATTGTCGCTACTGTCCCTGATACAGGTGTGTATAATTTTGCTATTGTAGTGTCTGGTAAAACTGAACTGATGTTCCAAAAGAAAGAAAGCTTTGAAGAAGATTTTGGAATAAGAGACAATTCACAGGCTGGCGGAACTTTCTCTCTCTATATTGAAGTAACTAATATTCTCATGGTTTATGACAAAGCGGTTTTGTCTGCTAATGTCATAAAAGAACTGCATCAGACCTTTTACGGTACAAAGGAATTTTCAGTCAGAGATGATAACGGCTATATTTTAACTTTTGCTGAAACGCTCAAAAAGTAAGAATTTAAGATTCTTACTTTATGCAGTAATCTTTTCTACGTCATCGATTGTAATAGTAACCAGGTCTTCATCGTTGCAGTTATATAAACCTGCGATTCTTTCCTCCTGATTGCTGATAGATTCATAAAGAATCTGGCGGGCAGTACGTGCATTGCCAAAATTTTTATCTCTGTTATTATAGAGCCTGGTAAATATCTCAAGCATATACTGCAGAGCGCCTTCATCCAGATGGTAGCCGTTCTGATAGCATACATGCGCTGCAACGTCAAGAAGCTGGCGCGGTGTATAATCATCAAATATGAAACTGTTCGAAAATCTCGACTGTAGTCCGGGATTGGAATCAAGGAAATTTTTCATTTCATTAGGATAGCCTGCGACAATCACCACGAACTCTCCACGGTGGTCTTCCATTTTTTTAAGTAATGTATCAATGGCTTCCTGTCCGAAATCATTTCCGCCTCGTGAAAGCGTATAAGCTTCATCAATAAACAGGGTTCCGCCAAGAGCCTGCTGTATAATCCCGTCCGTTTTTATTGCTGTCTGTCCCTGATATCCGGCGACAAGAGAGGAGCGGTCAACTTCTACAAGATGCCCCTTTTCAATCACTCCCATTTCTTTATATATTTTGCTTAATAACCGGGCAACGGTTGTTTTGCCTGTGCCCGGATTTCCCATAAATACGGCATTCAGACTCTTTTCAATAACAGTCAGACCGCGCTCTTCTCTCAGCCTGGTAATCTTCAGACTGTTCACCAGTTTATCTACTGACTTCTTGACCGAATCAAGTCCGGTCAGGTCGTTCATCTCCTGAAGGTACTTATAAAGCAGTTCCGCATTGCCCTCAATCCTTACGCTCTTTTTCCCTTTAGGTGTATTTGTTATGCTCTCAACGTCAGAAAGAATGATAGTCTTTGCTTCGTCTTCGTTTCTCTTATCTGCCTGAATATCGGCAAGCCTCAGGAGTTGGTTTTTTTTAACCTCATCAACGATGTTTCTGACAATGCGTGCATTACCGAATGTTTTATCTCTGGTTCTGTAAATCTCATTAAAATATTTTCTGAGAGCTTCACAGGCTTCATTGTCAGGCACTTTGCTGGTGGCATTAAGAAGTGAGCGCATTATTTCCATCAGATCTTCAGGTGCGTAATCTTCAAATGTTAATGTCTTGGTAAATCGCGATTTCATTCCCGGGTTGCTTTCAAGGAATGTGTTCATTTCATCAGTATATCCGGCTGCGATAACAATAAACTTACCGCGGTCATCTTCCATTCTTTTAAGAAGTGCATCAATCGCTTCCTGTCCAAAATCTGAACTGTCTCCTTTTTTGCTTAAAGTATAGGCTTCGTCAATAAACAACGTGCCTCCGATTGCCTTATTTATTATTTCGTTAGTCTGTACTGCCGTCTGCCCGACATAACCTGCCACAAGGTTTTTCCTGTCAGTTTCAACTAAATTACCTTTGGGTAAAATTCCAAGTGCGGAATATATTTCGCCGAATATTCGTGCAACAGTTGTTTTACCCGTACCCGGATTTCCAAGGAATACAATATGTGAAGCAAACTTATTATTTACATCCTCGCCCTGTTCTTTGTAATAGCGGACAAGTTTTATTGTTTCCTGAATTTCATTCTTTACGGTTTTAATTCCTGTCAGACTGTTAAGCCTGGCAAGTGCTTTTGCCAGATTCTCTTCATCTATCGGGATAGGTACTGTTTTCTTTTCGTCCGCTTTAAGCATCGGACTTATATCCTCATCTGTAAGTGTAACCATAGCTTCTCTGGTTTGCTTATCTTCAGCAAGCTGAATGAACCGGTGGCTAAGGTTCATCTTTGCTTCGTTAAAGTAATTAGACACAAGTCTCGCATTGCCAAACGTTTTATCGCGGTTGCGGTACAGCTGGGTAAATTCTTTTTTCAAAAGTTCAAGAGCTGAATTATCAATCTTATACTCTTCTTTAGTAGCCGAGAGCTTAAATATTTCAATCATTTCGTCCGGCGAATAATCCTCAAATGTAAAGAACTGTGTAAAGCGCGATTTTATACCAGGGTTGGATTCAAGGAAAGTCTGCATTTCATCAGGGTACCCTGCAACGATTACAATAAACTCGTCTTTATGGTCTTCCATCCGTTTAAGCAGCGTATCGATTGCTTCCTGACCGAAATCAGTTCCCCCGCCTGACTTTTTAACTAACGTATATGCTTCATCAATGAACAGGAGTCCGCCATAAGCTTCAGTGATTACTTTTTCAGTTTTAACGGCTGTTTCACCAATGTACTGTCCGACAAGGGAAGCACGGTCCACTTCGACAACGTGTCCTTTTTCAAGTATTCCCATCGCCCTGAAAATTTTACCCAGATGCCTGACTATTGTAGTCTTACCGGTTCCCGGATTTCCTTGGAATACACAATGCACACTAAAATTGCCGGCAGTCTTAAAACCCGATTTCTTTCGTTGCTTAATAAATTCAAGATAGCTGATAAAATCACGGACGGACTGCTTTACGCTGTTAAGTCCGATAAATGTATCAAGTCTGCTTAATAAAACATCGAGCGGTTCCTGTTTTTGAGTATCGCCGTCTGAATTTATCCGGCTCGCCTTAATTGTCCGGATTGAAGGCTGAATTTCATCAGATTCTTCTTTAACCGGGATATTCTTCGGTTCGACAGACTGAATAATCTCAGAAGCGCCCAGAAGGAACCAGCGTTCGCATACCTGTTGTCCATGAAAATAAATCTCAACTTTCCCCTGTCCGCGTTTCCAGTAACCCGGCTGGTTTGTTCCCCAGCTTTGAACAAAAGAGACTACTTCCCAGTTTTTATCTACTGAAATCATTAAGTCATTTTTGCCGATTTTCTTTTCATCCATATACCAGATAACTTCACCGGTAATATTATAATTATGCTGGCGGAAAAGGGGATTATTGAAAATTGCTTCTGCGCCAATAAAGCCGGATTTCAGAGCGTCAAACTGTAAAAAATATTCTCGTTTATCGAACCGGTTATCGCGGCCGGAGTCAAACATTTTAACATCAATAAATTTTACTATCTGATTTGGTATAGGCTTAAAGTCTATTCGTTTATTAATATTTATAACATTCTTTTTGTTAAGCTCTTTCTGCCGGCTCAGTCCGCCCGGCATTTCTTTTACAGCTGCTTTTTTTACTGCCGGTTGTTCTTCAGTCATATATTCCGGTGCAATGTGTTCCGGTTCTGTTTCCGGCAGGGTGGCGGGCTTAAGATTATATTTAAGCAGTCCGTTATATATCTTTGTGAATTTAGAATCATTAGTGAATTTATCCTTCATTTTCTCAGCTTTTTCAAGCGCGGGGCGGTACTGATAAAGAGAGTACATCGCTTCCAGTTCCAGTAATTGTGCCGCTTTATGATTCTCCGCCTGATTTTTATCTGCAAGGATTTCCTTTGAAACCAGCAACGGGAACCAAAATTCCTTATGTTTCATCGCTTCTTCAGCTTCCTTGAGAAGATTTATATTATTATGTGATTTGTCGGTATTCAGATT
>JBAXDX010000084.1:0-12958 GCA_037140715.1 Ignavibacteria bacterium | reverse complement strand
CATGGATTCGACAAAAGCGGAATGTCCGGTACATGATACAGTAGAAAGGAAATGGTAGCATTGTGCAGTTATGCAGGAGTTAAACTCAATTTTGGCAATGATTTAAAATAAAAAAGGGATTGCAGGTCATACAATCCCTTCAGAAAATTAATGTAAAACTACTTCTTTTCTTTTGTATCGTCAGCAGATATCCTTTTTTCAAGAACTTTATCAATTAACTTATACTCCTGGGCTTCAACAGCTGACAAGTAATAATCTCTGTCGCAGTCCTTGGCTATCTGTTCAATAGTTTTGTCAGTATGGGTGGCAAGTATTTCGTAGAGCAGGTTTCTTGTCTTAACCATTTCTTTTGCGTGGATTTCTATATCTGTAGTCTGGCCCTGAAGTCCGCCAATCCACGGCTGATGAATCATAATCCTTGAGCTGGGCAGGGAAGAACGTTTGCCTGCAGCGCCGCCGGCTAAAAGAACTGCACCCATTGAAGCAGCCATACCTACACAAATTGTTGCTACATCAGGCTTAATATATTTCATAGTGTCATAAATTGCGAGACCTGCAGAAACACTTCCGCCAGGTGAGTTAATATAAAGGTTTACATCCTTTTCAGGGTCTTCGGCTTCTAAGAATAAAAGCTGCGCAATGACAAGACTTGCAATATGATCGTCAATTGGTGTACCGATAAATATAATTCTTTCCCTCAGTAGTCTGCTGAATATATCCATTCCGCGTTCGCCACGCCCGGTCTGTTCGATAACGTAGGGGACCAGCTGATTATAAATTTCTGTTTTCATTATTCCTCAATGTCTTCTGAAATTGTTTCAATATTGTTAATTATATCTTTATCGCTGACTTCCTTAATATTGTTAATTATATCTTTGTCGCTGACTTCCTTGATATTGTTATTATTTATAAGAAATTCACCAATCTTGCGGTCGAGAAGGAGACCGGACTTATTTGATTCGGCATAATACTTCAATAATTTTTCAACTGAAATACCTATTTCGGCAGATTCTTTCTCTGCTATCTCTTTTAATTCCTCATCGCTTACCATGATATTCTCTTTTTTAACCAGCAACTCTGATAATATCTGCCATTTGGAGGACATCTCGGCTATTAAATAGAATTTTTTGCGGGCTTCATAAGCGTCAAATTTAGTTTTGCTGTTTCTTTCAAACTTTTCTTCTTCGCGGGCAACTATTTTGTCTAACATGGCATGAATGTATCCATGTGGAACTTTAAATTCATTGTTCTTAATGACCATCGAAATCAATGAATTTACAAGCATCTCTTCCGACTGGGTATCATAATACTTTTTTAGTTCTTGGCGTATGCTTTCTTTCCATTCATCAAGAGTTGAGAACTTATTTTTGGTAATTTTCTTAACAAATTCTTCATTCAGTTCAGGCAAAACTATTTTTTTTATTCCTTTAATAAGAGCTGTATGCTTCAAAGTAACATTTATAAACTTACTTACTCCGTCTTCTTCTATTTCACGGTCATCCTGGAACTCAAAATTAAATGATTCACCTGTCTTTTTACCAATCGCATTATCAAAGAACATTGAGTTGATTTTATTCTCAGAAAGATCAACCTCAAACATTTGGGACCGAATATTTTTGTCAGGTTCGCCGTTTTCATCCAGCTTCTGAATATCCACGGTAATGATATAATTTTTATCTTCTACCACTTCAGCATCTTCAGTTATAGAGTTTTCACGGCAGAAATAATCTATATCATCATTAACCAGCTCATCATCAACCATGTAAACTATTTTTTCAACTTCCTGTCCGGTATAATTTTTAATATCAATCTCAGGTACTACTTCATAGCGAATCTTGAATGACAGACTTTCACCCTTCTTAAAGTCAATATCGACTATTTTTGGTGTGCTTACCGGATGAAGTCCCTGCTTTTCAGCTATATCCCAGAACTTTTCGTTTGCTATATCTTCGCTTGCCTGGATGTCAATTGTTTTGCCATACATTTTTTTTATCAATGACATCGGAACCTTACCCTTACGGAAGCCGGACATCTCAATTTTCCTGGCTTCATCTTTATACACCTGTTCAATCTCAGGTATTATCTCGTTATATTCAAGGGTAACTTCAAGTTCCTGTTCAATTTGAGAAATAACATTTATTTTAGTTTCCAAATTATCCTCTCGATTTCATAAATTTAATGATAATGATTTAGTGCGAGAACGGGGACTCGAACCCCGATACGGTTAAGTACTAGATCCTAAGTCTAGCGCGTCTACCAATTTCGCCATTCTCGCGATTAATATATATTGAAAGGCGTTGTCTGTTACCGGGCTGAAAATACCGCTTACAGTTTTTGTCGAAAATTTGAGAGTCAAATATACAAAGATTTTGCAAAAGATAAAAAAACTCAGGGAAATTAATTTCCTTTTTACTATTTGAGTAATTTCAAAATCCATACGGGGCATTGCAATATGTCATACATAATAGTAAAACTAAACCTGTTATTAAAAATTTGGCAGTTGTGTTTAGAAAATTAAATTTTTACTTTTGTTTCTAACAATTCAGTCATTGACTAATTCAGTTATTATTTAAAAGAAAAATTATAGACAGACTATGGTAGGGACTACTATAAATAACTATAAGTTCATCGCTGAACTTGGTCAGGGTGGTATGGGTGTAATCTATAAGGCTTATGATACTAAGCTCGACAGGTATGTGGCTATAAAAATCTTAAAAGCCCGCTCAGTTA
This sequence comes from Ignavibacteria bacterium, assembly GCA_037140715.1. Lineage (GTDB taxonomy): Bacteria > Bacteroidota > Ignavibacteria > Ignavibacteriales > SURF-24 > JAUZPB01. The sequence continues at coordinate 10,228 of JBAXDX010000084.1, read as the reverse complement.
ATCAGACACTCTTTAATGAAAGGTTTAAGCGTGAAGCAAAGAACCAGGCTAAGTTGTCTCATCATAATATTGTTCCTGTCTATGGCTTTATTGAAGAAGATGATATACTCGGAATAGTAATGGAACTTATTGATGGTGAAACGCTTGAGCAGATTATAGAACGGAAGGTAAAGCTTGATATATTTGAGGCTATGTATATTGTCAGGCAGGCACTATATGGAATAGGCTACGCACACTCACGCGGATTTATCCATCGGGATATCAAACCATCCAACATTATTATTAATAGGGATGGAATTACAAAAATAATGGACTTTGGTATTTCCAAATCAATCGTTGATAAGGGAGTAACTCAGACAGGTACAAATGTAGGCACTCTTCTGTATATGAGTCCGGAGCAAATACGCGGAGAGGATATTACTGTGCAGAGTGATATATATTCGCTCGGAGTAACATTGTTTGAAATGCTTGCCGGTGTTCCTCCATTCTATTATGAAACAGAGTACAAGGTTATTGAAGGACACCTGAAGGAGAATCCGCCGGACATTACGCTCCTCTCACCAGGACTTCCCGCTAATATCAAACGTATCATTGAAAAGGCAATGGATAAAAAGCCCCAAAACAGGTATGCTTCCTATGAAGAATTCCTTAATGATATAAAAAAACTTGAAACTGAAATTAACAGGTATCATCTTGTGGCTCCCGATAGCGCTAAAAGAGATAAAAAAAGTTATAAGTTGAAATCACTGCTCTATACTTTTCTTATTTTTACAGCACTTGGTTCATTGGTCTATTTTACTTTTGATCAGGTAAATGAACTATGGAAAAGCGGCATAAATCCACTGGTGATAAAATTTAAAAAAACTGTATCCGGAGAAAATTTCGGCAGGGAAGATGTAAAGAAAATTAAATGGACTTTAATTCAGTCAGGGATTAAAAATAAACTAAACTCTATAATATTTATTGACGGAATGTCCGGATTCACTTGCGGAGAGGATGGAACTCTGTTAAAGACTTCCGATGCGGGCAGATCGTGGCGTAAAATTGTTACTCCGGCTGAACTGGAAATCCTTAGCATTTCATTTAGTAAGAATGGACACGGGTATATGCTCGATGAGGCTTCTCTTTATGTTACTAATGATTTCGGGGAAAACTGGGTTAAGTCCGGTATAAATAACTTCGGAAAAAAATTTCTTAAAGTAAAGTTTATCGACAGCTTTACTGGTTTTATTATCGGTAGCCAGGGACTTGCACTAAAAACAGCTGATGCCGGAGTAACCTGGTATCCTGTCAAAGTTAATACGCAGAATTTACTTTGCGACATTGAGTTTACCGATAGCAGAAACGGCTTTATCGTGGGCTTTAGTGGCGATATTTTCAGAACCGATGACTCCGGCGATACATGGCGCAGAATTAATCCATTTACCAGTAACTATCTTAAAAGTATCGAATTTGTTGATGCCAGTACCGGTTTTTCCGTAGGCGGAGGCGGCGAGATATTTAAAACAGTCAATGGAGGCCAAAGCTGGGATAAAGTGAAAAGCGACTATTCCTTTGGACTTCATTGCATAAAATTTGTGGATGAAACAACAGGCTACATTATTGGTAGCCAGTCAAAAGTGCTTGTTACCTCAGACGGAGGGCTGACCTGGGAACCTGCCGATGCTAATGTTATTATCAGCCTTAACTCTCTCTTTGTTACTGTTGATAAAAAACTTTTCGCTGTCGGTGTTAACGGAACAATTCTTAAATTGTAGCATTATATAACTTAACAATATAATAAGGATTAAATTGGATAAATTTATTATTAACGGCGGCCTGCCACTAAAGGGACATGTGAAAATAAGCGGTGCGAAGAACGCCGCTCTTGCTATTATGCCTGCAACACTACTTAACGCCGGGCAGAACATATTATATAATACTCCGCAGGTAAACGATGTCTATACGATGAACAAACTGTTAAATAATCTCGGAGTTGAAACCGATTATTCAGGCTTTACGCTTAAGATAAATACATCTGACATCACAAGCCAGGTGGCACCCTATGAGCATGTAAAGAAAATGCGCGCTTCAGTCTATGTGCTTGGCCCGCTACTCTCACGTTTCGGATATGCAAAGGTTTCTTTGCCTGGCGGCTGCGCCTGGGGACCAAGGCCAATAAATCTTCATCTTGAGGGACTCCGGAAGATGGGGGCGGAGATCGAACTTGACGATGGTTATATAATAGCCAGAGCTTCGAAGCTTAAGGGTGCTAAAATTAATCTGGATGTTTCTTCAGTCGGCGCCACAGGTAACCTCATGATGGCCGCTACTCTTGCCAAGGGAACTACAATTATCTCTAATGCGGCAATAGAGCCTGAGATGACTTTGCTTGCCGACTATCTTACCAGGATGGGTGCCCGTATTTCAGGTGCAGGTACCGCCGTGCTTGAAATACAGGGCGTTGATGAACTTTATCCCGCCGATATTACCAATCTCCCTGACAGAATTGAGGCAGGTACTATCTTAATCGCAGGGGCAATTACCAGAGGATGTATAACCATTGAAGATGTTGACCCGGCCCATCTTGCTTCTGTTATCTCAAGACTCGAAGAAAGCGGGGCTAAAATCAGTATTAAAGGCTACTCTGTCAATATTGATATGACGGATATTCAGTACATTAATCCATGCGATATTCATACATCTATCTATCCCGGATTTCCGACAGACATGCAGGCCCAATGGACAGCCTATATGTGTCTTGCCGAAGGCTCTTCCGTAGTTACCGACAGCATTTATGTTGACCGCTTTAAACATGTGCCGGAACTTATACGCATGGGTGCCAATATCCAGATACATGAAAATAGTGTTACTGTTAAAGGTGTTAAAAAACTGAAAAGTGCTAAGGTTATGTCCACGGACTTAAGAGCCAGCGCTTCACTTGTACTGGCAGGACTGGCGGCTGAGGGACATACGGAAGTACTTCGCATTTACCACATTGACCGCGGGTATCAAAGAATTGAGGAAAAGCTTATAAGCCTTGGCGCACGAATCGAAAGAGTAACCAGCACGGAGTATTAAAATATCTTACATCTTCGGCGCGAATTGAGTTTATTCTCTTTCGCGCCTGCCATTGTGCTTGTAATGGGTATTCAGGTTGAAATAACTGCCCGCAACTATCATGGATTAAATCAAAATCATCTCCGCTTAAGGAATGATAACCAAACTTAACAGGAATATCTGTCTGTCAGCCATCCCGCATATAAAACTGATTTTATTCTTCAATTAAATTATGAATATCAGATATAAGCGCCGGCTTGCGTGTCTTTTTTGAATTGCCATACGAAATATGTCTGTACAATTCCTGTTGGGAAGAAAACTCTTTAAGGTAAAATACCCTGACCGAACTTCGGTGTCGGATAAGCCAGTTCAAGGTTATTTTAATCTTTTCCAAATCTTTTTTATTCACTTCTTCCTGAATGGAAACAACTCCCCCAAAATAATCCTCTATTGCCACATCAAAGTAATCCATTTCCTTAATTATATAATCTTTAATATGTATTTTGCCGGAAACCATAAGAATAAAATCCTTGACACCGGTTGTCTTAACTTCAATAAGTACATTTGAGGAATTTACCGGTTCAGCAAGAATAGATGTTTTATGTATTTGTCCAAGTACAACATTAATAATATCACGAACCTCTGTGGCTTCTTCATATCTGTGCTGACTACTGTAATCTTTCATCCTTTCTATCAGACGGTTAACAGCAGACTGACTCTTGCCTGACAGAAATTCATAAACACTTAGCAATTCATGATTATATTCATCGGAAACAGACTCACTGACACAGGGAGCTAGGCAGCGCTCAATATGAGCAAGGTAACATCCTTTATGCTGCGCAAATTCTTTCTCTTTACACTCCCGCAAACGGAAAGTTTTCTCAATTACTTTTTGCAGACGGATTACCGTATCAATGTTAGTATATGGCCCGAAGTAATCATTGCCGTCAAAATCAAACTTACGCGCAACCTCAGTTGAGCCAAAAGGTTTATCACGAAGAACTTTGATAAAATAATTACTGCCAAATTTCTTTAACTGAATATTAAATTTCGGATTATGAATTTTAATCAGTTCCGATTCTGCAATAAGTGCAGTAAGTTCAGAGTTAGTCAGTTCAAAACCAAGACGGGCCGCCTGAGTGATAATCTTTTTACATTTGGAGGGCGCAGTCGGGGAAAAATAATTCTTAACACGGTTCTTCAGGGACTTGGCTTTCCCTACATAAATTACCTTATCCTTTGCATCCTTAAACAAATATACACCCGGATGATCGGGAAGTTTTGCCAGATCGCCTATAAGCTTTTTCTTTAATATCTTTGAATCAGAAGCTTTTGTAACCTGGAAATACTGATAGTTAAGTAGTTCCGGCAATGTTTGAATATTATGCTTTGCCTTTAGTTCCTTTATCATCTTAATAAGGATTTTAGCCGTTACTGTAGCATCGCCTAAAGCACGATGAACGTTCTCATGGCGTATTTTAAGATGCTTTACAACCTTACCAAGTGATTTACTCGGCAGTTCAGGGTAAATTTTTCTTGCAAGTTTGCAGGTGCAGAGCGTGGTATTCTCATTTTTATTCTTGCCACAGCTTTCAAAAGCTTTCTTTAGGAAAGAATTATCAAACTGAACATTATGCCCGACAATAATATCATTGCCAATAAACTCTTCAATGATATCAGATATCTCATCAAAGAAAGGAGCTACCCGGACATCGGAGTTTGATATGCCGGTAAGTTGTGAAATAAAATAGGGGACCTCTGTCCCCGGATTAATAAACGAACGGTAAGTTTCTGTAATCTTAAGTTTTCTTACTCTGACTATACCAATTTCAATAATACGGCAGTTTACCGCACTCATGCCGGTTGTTTCGACATCGACAACGCAGAACTCAGCTTCGTCTGTCAGAATTTTGGATAAGTTTTCCTGTGTCATTTGTATATCTTGTAATAAGCCGGTTATTGTTCCCAAATATAAATCTAATTTAGCTGATTTACTTCAGGAAAATTTATTCTTTCGCTGACCGAATCCCCTGTTTACCGGAATGTTTTTTATCCCGAATGTACTAATGCCCTGAAGTTTTGCCACATGTTAATTTATTCCCGAATTAAAAAACTCTTTTAAAAATAAGTTTGATTATAAATTAATAAACTTTATTTTAACACATTAGTTTATATAAACAAAATTAATCAGTACAGGCACGTGAACGCGCTGCCACATGGAATGTAATATTATATCACGCATTCACGCGATATTTAATTGTTTAAGGATTTATGGCTGTTATCAATGTTCTTTTTATAGGCGATATAATTGGTAAGCCAGGCATGGACATGGTAAGAACATGGCTACCGGGACTTCAGAAAAAGTATAACGCGGATTTTATCATTGTCAATGGCGAAAACGCAGCCGATGGCAAGGGCTGCACTGATAAGGAAGGCCATCTGCTTTTTGACCTCGGTGTAAACGTAATTACCGGCGGCAATCATACATGGGATAAACATCAGTCACAAGACTACCTGAAGACCGAGGAAAGGTATATTCGTCCGCAAAATTACCCTAAAGGTGCTTTCGGCAGAGGTTATTATATTGCACAAAGCAAAAAAGGAAAAGTCGGAGTGCTTAATCTTCAGGGGCGTGCGTTTATGGCAACTATCGACTGCCCCTTTCGTTCTGCCGAATGGGTGCTGGACAGAATTAAACAGGAGACAAAAGTAATTATTATTGACTTTCACGCCGAAGCTACTGCTGAAAAAATAGCCTTAGCTTCATATCTCGATGGCAAAATAAGCGCTCTTGTCGGCACTCATACTCATGTGCAGACTGCGGATGAACGAATTTTACCCAAAGGTACCGGTTATATAACAGATGTTGGTATGACCGGACCGTATGACTCTATTATAGGAATGAAAACCGATGCCGCTATTAACAGATTCATTTACCAGACTCCGCAAAAGTACCAAACCGCTGAAAATGATGTCCATTTATGCGGTATGTGTATAAAAGTCGATACGGAAACAGGCTGTACGATTGAAATAGAAAGAATATTTATGCCCGAATTTATGCACCGGAAAACCTGATACCATACATTTTTCTAAATTTAATGATATTAAAACTGAATCTTACTATTTTTGTAAACATATTTATAAAAAACTAAACAATAGGACATTACTATGATTATTATTGACGGTAAAGAAATAGCTACCAAGATAAAAGATGAGCTTAAGTGGAAGGTTGCTAATCTGAAATCATGTGGAAGACAAGTCCCGGGACTTGTTGCTATTTTGGTAGGAGGAAGCCTGGCTTCCCAATCTTATGTTAACAGCAAGAGCAGGGCATGTCAGGAAACCGGTATGCACTCTAAAATTGAAAATCTGAGTGCTGATATTTCAGAAGCAGAGTTATTAAACCTTATTGAGAAGTATAATCAGGACGAAGACTTCCACGGCATACTCGTTCAGCTGCCCCTGCCAATTCATATTAGTGAAAATAAAGTTATTGACGCAATTTCACCTCTGAAAGACGTTGATGGGTTTCATCCGGTCAATGTAGGCGGTCTTGTTATCGGTAAAGATACATTCCACCCGTGTACTCCGGCGGGGATTCAGGAGCTTTTGAAAAGATATCGCATTGAAACAAACGGCAAACACGTGGTAGTGGTCGGCAGAAGCAATATAGTCGGAAAGCCGATTGCCAATATAATGCTTCAAAAGAAAGCTTTTGCTAATTCAATTGTAACTGTCTGCCATTCAGCCGCTAAAGATATTTCAAAATTTACTCTTCAGGCTGACATTTTGATTGTTGCAGTTGGCGTGGCTGATTTTATTAAAGCCGATATGGTCAAAGAAGGCGTGGTTGTAATCGATGTTGGCATTAACAGGGTTCCCGATGCTTCTTTGCCTAAGGGTTACAAAATGGTAGGAGATGTTGACTTTGAGAATGTCTCTAAAAAAGCATCATTTATTACTTCTGTGCCGGGCGGTGTCGGCCCTATGACTATAGCAATGCTCTTACAGAATACTTTATTGGCTTATATTAAATCACTTAAAACACGGAGAATATAACATATTCCTTGTAGTCATACTCATATTCATAATCTTATCAGGCTGTAAGCAGAAGTATGATTATGAAAGAATAATAATTTTCTAAATATTACTGGTAAAACAATGGATACATCAGCCGGCAGATACTCAACGGTTAATAATATAATTAAGCAGGAAGCTGAACATACTTCAGCGGGTATCGGTATCAGCGGAGATATCTCCGTCAGTACACTTGCCAGAATGATTGACCACACTCTTCTTAAACCGGAAGCTACAGAAGACGAAATCAGAAACCTCTGCGCAGAAGCTTTACAATATTCTTTTGCTTCCGTATGCGTTAACCCGTGTTATGTTTCATTGTGCCATGAACTTCTTAACAAAACTGTAGTTAAAGTCTGTACTGTCGTCAGTTTCCCTTTAGGTGCTACAACTACAGAATCGAAATGCTTTGAAGCCGGACAGGCACTGCAGAATGGTGCGCAGGAAATCGATATGGTTATGCACACAGGACGGCTAAAACAGGGTAACTTCAGTTATGTATTTAATGATATAAATAAGGTAGTCCTTACTGTAAAGAAATATAATGCCATCTGCAAGGTAATACTTGAAACTTCTCTCCTTACAGATGAAGAAAAGGTTAAAGGCTGTCTTATTTGTAAAGCAGCCAAAGCCGATTTTGTCAAAACATCGACAGGCTTCAGCAACGGCGGTGCTACAATCGATGATGTTTCTCTTATGCGCAACACAGTCGGCCCCGATGTAGGGGTTAAAGCTTCCGGTGGAATTTATACTTTTGAAAATGCTGTGAAAATGATTACATACGGAGCTAACCGCATTGGCACTAGCGCAGGTGTCAAAATTATTACTGGCAGAACTTCAAAGAAAGAGGGTTGTTAATTGGTACTTTCCCTGATTGTTATTAAGACAGACGATGGTTTTACCGCCGAAGTCCCTACTATTAAAGGCTGTGAATGCTGGGCACATGAAGAAGCTGAAGTAATCGACAGGGCACTTGATCTTGTAACTTATTATCTGAAACTCGGACATTCTGATTTTGTTATGGACATGGCAAGAAAGTCCGGAAATAAAATAATATACAAAATAGTTTTTCATAAACCGTAGTCAGATTAGTGAGAACATCCAGAACAGAAATCAGAATTAATAAAATTTCAAAAGCGGTCAGAGCAAGACAGTTCTCATTAAGAATTGTACTTGAAAACATTCATGACAAACATAACGTAAGTGCGATATTAAGAACCTGTGATGCCGCGGGCATTCCAAAAGTATCGCTGATTTATACCAGTGAGAAGTTCCCGAAACTCAGCAGAGCATCTTCAGCTTCTGCCAATAAATGGGTTGATAAGGAGAAGTTTACAAGCATTAAGGAATGTTACGATTCGCTGCGCAGGGAAGGCTTTAAAATATATGCAGGAGCATTGACCAGTCACTCCATGAACCTTTACGATATAGATTTTACCGAAAAAATAGCAATTGTAATGGGCAACGAACACCGTGGCGCTGCAAGTGAATCATCGGAACTTGCAGACGGAGTATTTATTATCCCGATGCACGGCATGGTACAGAGTCTAAATGTCTCCGTAGCTACGGCAGTTATAGTTTATGAAGCTCAAAGACAACGGACACTCAAAGGCATGTACCGGCAAAGCGAATTGGAAGAAAACAAAATAGAACTCATAATAGATGAATGGTGCAGTAAATAATGCAACGGCAAATTAAAAAGATAAAATCGGTTAATGGCGAACTCATGCTTCCCGGAGATAAATCTATCTCTCACAGATCAGTCATTTTTTCCTCTATGGCTAATGGACTTTCGATAATTGAAAATCTTTCCGGCGCTGAAGATGTTGCTTCAACCATAAATTGCCTTAAACAGTCGGGCTGTTTATTTAAACAAAAGAACAATCTTCTTTATATAACCGGCAGGGGATTTAAGGGACTCACCAAACCATCCGCTCCGCTTGATGCGGGCAACTCAGGCACGACTACCAGACTGCTCTTCGGACTCTTGTCAGTACAGAATTTTGAAAGTACCATTACTGGCGATAACTCTCTTTCAAAGCGCCCGATGAAGCGCGTTATGGAGCCGTTAAATCTGATGGGGGTAGCTTTTAAGGAACCTGATAAATTTACTCTGCCGGTTACTATCCTCCCTTCGGAAAATATGCACGCGATAAGGCATAAACTCCAGGTGGCAAGCGCACAGGTAAAAAGCGCAATTTTAATTGCCGGTCTGCACTTTAACGCACTAACTGTGGTAAGTGAATTTACCCCGACCAGAAATCATACTGAAAACCTGCTTAATCTAAAGGTCGAGAAATCTGAAAATTATACAAATATTTATGTGTCAAAAGCGGATTATCCAAAACCGGGGCAATACCTCATTCCCTCTGACATATCCACCGCTGCATTTTTTATGGCTCTCGCCCTGATTGCAAATAACGCCCGTCTGTTAATTAAAAATGTCGGGCTTAATCCTTCAAGAACCGGCATTATTAATATATTTAAGCAGATGGGGGGCAGGATTGAGATACTGAATCAGTCGGTGAGGATGGGCGAACTCTATGGCGATATTTCGATCTGTGAAAGCACTCTTAATAATATAAAAATATCTGAAGAAATCATACCTAATATAATCGATGAAATCCCGATACTTGCTATTGCAGGATTATTTGCCACCGGTAATTTCAGAATTGAAGGCGCTAAAGAACTAAGGTTCAAGGAATCAGACCGTATTATGGCAATGTGTTATAACTTCCGGCTTCTGGGACTTGATGTAGATGAATTCGAAGACGGCTTCGAGGTATCGGGCAAAATAAAAAACAGCAGTATTGTTTTTGAAAGCTTCCATGACCACCGCATTGCCATGGCTTTTAGTATATTATCCGCTCTGTCAGACACAGGAGGCATAATAAATAACTTTGAATGCATAGGTATTTCCAACCCCGGCTTCCTGTCTCAGCTTGAAAGCATCTCCGGTTAACTATAACTCCCTGAGCAGTTACATAAGAACCTGTTTCTAAAGCCGGAATCAGCCTTTTATATTCCATACAGCCTTGTGTAAAACCCATAATGCCAAGTGTAAAACACACAGAGGCTTGTGCAAAACCCACAATGCCGAGTGTAAAACACA
>JBAXDX010000083.1:0-13023 GCA_037140715.1 Ignavibacteria bacterium | reverse complement strand
CTATATCATCAATGACCTGAACAATTTCTCCTATTTTATTGCTGCTGATACCCAGTTCCTTTACAGTACCTGCCGCCTGCGTAACTACTTCGGCAATTCTATTCATTCCATTGATTGTATCGCTGACGACCTTCCCGCCTTCACGGGCAATATTCTCTGAAACTTTTGCTGTTTCAGAAACGCGGGTCATGTTATTAGTATTTTCAAAAATTGTTTTGGTCATCTGTTCAACGGCACTGGCAACTTCGGCAGCCGAAGAACTTTGTTCCTGTGCTCCTGCGGACATTTGCTCTGTACCTGATAAAATTTCATTGCTTGCGCTTGCTGTTGCCTGAACGGCTTCGGTTACCCGGTACAGTGCATCGCACATAGCATCGCCAAACCTGTTAATGCTGTCTTTCAGTATTCCGTAATCGCCCGGATAATCGGCAGTAATACGCCCGGTTAGATCTCCGTCTGCCATTGCTCCGAGAAGTCTGCTGGATTCATTAATTGGTCTTACTATAGCATCGAATGTCGCATTCAGTCCTTCGACCAGTTCTTTATAGCTGCCTCTGAATTTAGACGCATTTCCTCTTGTTTCAAGTTTTCCCTCAACCGCAGCATCTACTAATAACTTTGTTTCATTTATAATATCTTTTACTGCTTCTACAGCTTTATCAACCGAACCAATCGTAGCTCTTGTATTGATGATGATTTTGTTCATACTCTGAGCAAGCTGCCCGATTTCATCTTTTGAATCTGTTTCAAAAGGTTCTGTAGTTACTGCAATATTAATATTCAGATCTCCACCGGCAAGCTGCGCGCTTCCCTTCCCAAGGTTTGTTATATCAAAATTTGATAAGCTGTCCATACGTTCTACAACCTGTCTGATTTTGGTAGTCATGGCTTTTGAAATGAATAAACCCAGCCAGACAGAAACAGCAAAACAAAAAGTAACAGCAATAGTCATTATTGTTGTAGCAGACTTTGCAATTGCCGTATTGTTTTCGGCTATTTCTTTTGCGGCAGAGATATTCAGTTCTACTATTTTGGTAAGCAGTTCATCGGTTTTAGTTGCAGAAACATAAGCATCCCCTTTCATTAAAGTCATAGCTTCTTCTTTTTGCCCGCTTTTCCAAAGCTGTACTACTTTTAATATAAGCTGCTGAGTTGATACATACGAAGCTTTGAATTTTTCATACTCCTGTTTATCATTATCATTCAGAAAAGTTTTTGCATATCCTCTCAGTTCCTCTTCAACAATAGAATGCATTTTATCAATCTTTGCCGTTTTCTGGTCTATTACTGCCGGCTCGGTCGTCATGAGAACGTCCCGCAGATTAACATGGATTACCTGGAATGCCACTCCGATTTTTTGCAACTGACCCAGCGGTACAGTCGCTTTTTCATAAAGAAGAGTATCCGCATCGTCAATTTTTTGCATATTATTTATGCCAAACCATCCGACTGTTGCCGCAAGTATTGCTGTAAAGATAAAACCTGTAAGCAGTTTAACGCTGATTTTAAGATCTTTGAACTGTTTCATTTTGTCACTCCTTAGATTGTTTGTTTTTATGATATAATTTTAAGTTGCTTCCTCAAGTTTGGGTTTTTCCGAAATTGATTATTAATTTTTTGCTATGGGTATTTGTATTGACACTATGGTATGTTTCTGCTTATTAGTAACAATTTTTAGCCTGCCGGAAAAATATTCGGCTATTTTCTTTACAATAGGCAGCCCGAGACCGCTTCCTATAAAAGAAGGGTCCTGTTTATTAAAAAGAGTAATGTTTATTATTTGATTAAAATTGAATTCCATACCGGTATTTTCAAATGAAAGTTCATAAAACTCTGATTTATTTTCCCCCGTTATTTTTATCATAGAATTAGAATTCGAAAATTTACATGCATTTTCAATAAGCTCTTTTATGCAGATTCCTAAACATGATTCATTAATTTTTAACTGGCTTTTTTCTATGACGGATTCTAATTCAATAACCCCGTCTTTGATTTTACGCTCTTCTTTAGCAATAATATTGACTAAATCTTCTATATCCTCTGCTGTATTATTAATAATATTTGGATTCAATCCGGTTAATTCGTATTGCAGGCTCGAAAAGAGAACAAATTTTTCAATCCTGGAATGAAGCCGTAAAGCGCTTTTCAAGATAATCGCGCTCATATCTTTAATCTCTTCAGTTGTTAATGACTGAACATCTTCGTTCATCATACCTGAGTAACCTATTATCGGGGTTAACGGAGTTCTTAATTCATGCTCAACGGAAAATGCAATATTTTCTTTAATTTTGTTGAACTGCTCATTTATGGCTTCTCTTTTTTTTAGTCTGACTGCAAGCATTTCCAGAAGCTCCACAACCCTGAATGGTTTAATCAGATAATCGTCCGCACCCAGTCCCATTCCCGTTCTCATATCGCTATTTGAAGTTTTTGCAGTTAAAAAGACAAAGGGGATATGTTCAGTATGTTTTGAGTTCTGAACAAATTTCAGTAATTCAAATCCATTCATACAGGGCATGAGTATATCAGATAATATTAAATCAGGCGTTTCCGTTTGTAAAATAGTTACAGCTTCTTTCCCGTTTGACGCACTAATAACTCTGTATGAATTATTAGTGAGGATATCTTCTATAATACCCAGTACATCGGAATCATCTTCGACAACTAAAATTAATTTTTGCATAATAACTCTCCTTTTATTTACAGGTAAATTATAGCAAAGAATATTAGTTATTCATTGAATATTGACAAGTGTACGGTTTTGTTGATAAGTGTTGTATAATGAAGTATAAGTGCAGGGGATAATTATAAATTCAACCAGCTTATGAGAAGCTGTTCAATTTAGTTAATATTCGGACTTTATTTCCGTATATTAAATTGTTTTGTACAGATGTGGTATTTTTATTTTATATTTATGGAAGAATGACATCATTATATCTTTCTCTTATAACAGATGAACGAAACCTGACGTATGATGAGTTGTCCGTTGGCTGATGTTCGAGCGGGGAAGGTATAACGGCGACAAGCCTCAGACACTCGTTAAGCGTAAGGATCTTCGGTTCTTTCTTATAATAGACATGGCTTGCTTTATCGATTCCAAATATGCCGTTGCCCCATTCTATAATATTTACGTAGCTGGCAAGCAGAGCCTTCTTGCTTATTTCCTTCTCCATTCTTGTCGATATCAGCAGTTCCTTGGCTTTGCGAAATATATTCTTGTCTGTTCTTAAGAACAGGTTCTTTGAGAGTTGCATTGTGATTGTGCTTCCGCCTCTGGCTATTTTTCTTTTCCGCTTGTTAGCCTTTATCGAATGCTCAAGCTCTTCCCAGTCTATCCCTTTATGGATGAAAAACTTTCCGTCCTCCATCGAAACTATGGACTTTAAAAGATTGGGATTTACATCGCTAAGACTTACCCATGATTGTTGCGGATAAAATAAGAGGGAACTCTCCAATGCCCGTTGTTCCATAAAGGATGAGATTCTAAGATGCCCGTATTCAAGTACGGGCAGCCCGAACGATGGAACTGAAAGGTACAATACACATGCAATATAAAGCAGAAAACCGGCAAACTTACGATGCCTGAACTTATGCAGAAGCTTATCAAATAAAACACCTGTTTCATTCTCTGGGAATTGCGTCATTATTTTATATTTTCTTTATTGACGGGTGGCTCCGGAGCTTTCGCTTTCACCTTTTGATTTCTCAATGAGTCCGGTTCCGGCTCTTTCTTCATAAAAGGAGTAGCGACAGGAAGGGTATTCTTTTTCTGAGCATTCGTTGAATCGGGGATGCTCCGTGGCTGTACAACATCATTTGCAACAGGAATATTACCCGTCTGGTCCGGCTCTGCTATTGGACTGGTATTGCTAACTGTTGAATCAGCTTTTTGTTTCGGAACATTTAGTTTCCCGCTCGGCAAATCTGTCTTCTCTGGCATCTTAGGTTTCGGACGCTTTGAGGCTTCGATAGAATCCTGCACGGCTTTTAATCTAAGCTGTCTGTCTTTATATACCTGAACCTTCCCTTTTACAGCAACGGCATACTGCGTAGCCGGAAATTTCTTTGCAACTGAATCATAAACAACCGCCGCAGAATCATACAGCTTTAATTTGTTTTCCATTATCCATCCGCCAGCATATAAAGCCTTAGGAGCAAATGGAGACCCGGGATACATTTTAAATATCTGATGAAATCCGCTGATGGCTTCGCTAAACTGATTAAGCTTCATCTTTGCCTCGGTGGCAATATAAAGCTCTTCGGCTGCATCGTACTTAAGATTTATCACAGGCCTGCCCAGTTTTTCAGCCGCCGCATTTACGATGCTCTCATTTGGATATTTATTATAAATTTCATTAAAGAGACTGTCAGCTTTCTCTTTATTATTTACAGTCTGATAATAAACACCAAGTGCGTAAAGAGTCCGCGGCGTATAAACAGTCGCGGAATGATTCTCAAGTATATCAGTATAATAATACTTTGCCGAATCTTTGACATTAAGCTCCGTAAAAAAGAGACTGCCAAGTTCATACTCATTCCTGACAAGCAGCGTATTAACTGAGTCCGCAGTTATAACCGGTTTTACCGGAGGGAGATTCTGATTTTTATTCCTGTTGATACCAGTCTCATTTGGTTTGCTATCAGGGGCACGTCCGGGATTTCCGGAGTTCCGCACATCATTGGATTCAGCGCTGACGGCTTTGTCTTTCTCTCGTTTCAGACTGTCCCGTAAAACTTGTTCTTCACGATATCTGGCTGAGTCTTTAACAAATTCTTCAGGATTTGAAATATAAAAAAGCTGTTTGTTTAAGCCTGTTATAGTCTGTTGAAACGATTTATACTTATTAAAAATCTGAACTTTGCGTGCGGACTTCTGAATAAACTCAGGAGGAGCCGTAGATGTGCTGGCTTTTGAATAATAATATGAAGCACTGTCATAATCATGATAATGATTTTCCATAATATCACCAAGATAATACCTGGCAATGCCGGAATTAGGAGACTGACGATACGTTGTATCAATAATGGAAAACTGGCTGAAGGCATCATCAAAGCGATTTAATTCGAGCAGCGTTATACCAGTCTGAAGTTTTGTTGAATCGATATATGTCAGGTACCTGGCATCTGCTTCAATATCCCTAAAAATTTCCAGAGCAGACTCGTTGCTCCCTGTTCTGCGCTGAACTTTTCCATATTGTATTTTCGATAAGTACTCAAGCTCAAAGCCGGGTGAATAATTCCGGACATCGGCAAAAGCCTTTGCCGCATTTTCCAGCTGGTCTGTCTGAAGATACATTTGGCCTGTCTCATACATGGCATAAGAGCGGATATTATCATCGCTGGAAATCCCGATAAGCTTCTTGGCGATGCTGATAGCTTCGGTATAATTATTCTGATAAATCATATAGCCTGCCTGTTCGATATATGTCAGGGCAAGTATATCATTTTCTTTTTCAGCCTCTGCTGTTGCCATTACCTGTTCAAGCGTAGCCGTTGCCTGCTGAAAGTTCTTTAGTCTTAATTGTGTCTTTCCAATCCACAACTGTGTTTCTAAAGTAAGGTTGCTTTCAGGGTATGTTGAAATTAGTTCCGTAAATTTCCTTAGCGCCTTCTGATACTCCTGCTGATAGAAAAACGATTTGCCTATCATCAGCAAAGCGTCATCCATATAAGCTGATTCCGAATTAAACTGCAACAGTTTGGACAGTTTTTCGATTACCTTAGTAAGGTTTGTACTTATATTTCCCTGTGGACGCACTTCCTGAATGGTAAATAAAACCTTGCGTTGCCCGGTTATCAGTTGTTCTGTTTCATTAAACAAGCGGGAAGAATTATAGTAAAGATTGAAGTAGGTTGTAAAATCATTCCAGTAAGAACAGCCTGAAAAGCAGACAGAAAGCACCAGAATGCCAAACAGGATGCATTTAGTCTGGGAAACTTTAATATTTTTGATCATCATATGATAGACTAAAGTTAGTGATAGTAGTAAAGTAGAACTATTCTATAAAGCGTCCCTGCCTGACTCATCTGTTCTTATTCTGATAACATCGAGTATTTCATAAATAAATATTTTGCCATCGCCCACCTGTCCGGTCTTTGCAGTACGGAGTATCGCATCGACTGCCTTTTCAAGCCTGCTTTCTTCGACTACCACTTCAATTTTTATTTTCGGAACAAAATCAATCTGATATTCGCTTCCGCGGTAAGTTTCTTTATGCCCCTTCTGCCTGCCATAGCCGCGCACTTCAGAAATGGTTAACCCTCTGATGCCCTCCTCAAGCAATGCTTCTTTTACTTCATCTAATTTAAATGGTCTGATTATGGCTTCGATTTTTCTCATAAATTCCTCTTTTATTATTCGGTTATTCAACAAAGCAAAATAAAACTATGTTATATAAAAGATCCCTGACAAACATTAATGTAGTTAAAACAATTACCCCGGCACTAAGGTATTGAACAGGGACTAGCCATTATATCTTATTTTCCGTGGCAGTTCTTGAATTTCTTCCCGCTGCCACACGAGCACGGTTCATTTCTGCCTATTTTTTCCTCAGCAATTACAGGCTGATGTTTCATACCCTCCTGTTCTGCAACCTGCGGAACGCCGCCATCGCCTGCGTTCAGACCCATACTTGTCGTGTCCAACTTAATTGTTTTAACTTTTTGAACCGGCCGATGGCGGCGCCTTTCCTGAATTTCTTCCGGAGCCTGCGGCCAGAACTTAAAACAAAATGCCACAACATCATTTCTGATAAGATTCAGAAACTGAACGAACATATTAAAAGCTTCGCCTTTGTACTCAATAAGCGGGTCCTTCTGACCGTAAGCCCTTAGACCGATACCTTCTTTCAGATCATCCATCTCACGAAGGTGTTCTTTCCACTTATCATCAATTACATTTAAGACAGCATACCTTTCAAGGCGTGCCATCAGTTCAGAACCAATCATTTCTTCTTTTTTATTATAGAATTCCACAGCCGCATCATAAATTCTCTGCTTAACACCATCCTGTCCGAGTATATGAAATTCATCAGGCTCAAGTTTGAATTCCACCAGCAGATTATGAAGAATGGATTCCCTCATTAATTCTATTTCAGCGTTTTCAAAATGCTCATCGACTATTTCACCGACATATTCATTAAGAAACTCCAGTACTTCAGCCTTCAGACGTTCACCTTCAAGAGCATGACGTCTGCGGTTATATATCACTTCTCTCTGCTGGTTCATGACATTGTCATACTCAAGCAGTCTTTTACGAATAGAGAAGTTATTCGCCTCAACCTTTTTCTGCGCACGTCCGACTGATTTGGTAATAAGCGGATGCTGAATTACCTCGCCTTCCTGAATACCAATTCTTTCCATTACGGATGCAATCCTGTCACTGCCAAAAAGTCTCATCAAATCGTCTTCGAGGGAAAGGAAGAATTTCGTTGTACCCGGATCGCCCTGACGACCGCTTCTGCCTCTTAACTGCCGGTCAATACGGCGTGCCTCATGGCGTTCGGTGCCAATAATAAATAAACCACCTCTCTCCTTTACACCCGCTCCAAGCTTAATATCTGTCCCGCGTCCCGCCATATTTGTGGCAATAGTTACAGCTCCCGGCTGACCCGCGGAAGCCACAATTTCCGCCTCGCGCTGATGCTGCTTTGCGTTAAGAACATTATGCGGAATTGCTTTTCTCTTAAGCATTCTGCTGATAGTTTCAGAAACTTCAACTGATGTAGTACCGACAAGCACCGGACGCTGTTCTTTCCTCAGTTCTTCAATTTGTTCTATTACTGCATTTAACTTTTCACGTTTTGTTTTATAAACCGCATCGTCCTGGTCTTCCCTTGTAATTGGTTTATTAGTCGGGATAACAACAACATCCAGCTTATAGATTTCATAGAACTCCCCTTCCTCTGTTTCGGCTGTGCCGGTCATACCCGCAAGCTTGTTATAAAGACGGAAGTAATTCTGAAGTGTAACGGTAGCCAGCGTCTGCGTATCGCGCTCAACCTTGACGTTTTCCTTAGCCTCAATTGCCTGGTGCAGACCGTCCGAATACCTTCTGCCCGGCAGTACGCGGCCTGTAAATTCATCAACTATGGCAATCTTTCCTTCTTCGGTAATAACATATTCATCATCTTTCTCGAAAAGGGCGTAAGCTTTCAAGAGCTGATGGATTGTATGAATGCGGTCGCTTCTTTCAGCATAAAGATTGTAAAGGACATCCTTCTTTTTAAGCTTTTCATCAGCGCTTAACAATTCATCATTTTCTATATGACTTACTTCAAGCCCAAGATCCGGAAGTACAAAATATTCTTTCCCTTCCTTACTCCCTTTGGCAAGAACTTCACGTCCTTTTTCCGTAAGATCGATTGTATTATTCTTTTCATCGATAGCAAAGTATAGTTCATCATCTATCTCGTGCATACGCTTACTCTGTTCACGCAGAAATTCAAGTTCAGTTTCCTGCATAAGTTTTTTAAACGAAGGTTCGCTACGCAGTTTAGAAAGTTTCTTACTTTTCGGCAGTCCGCGGTTTGCCCTTAAAAGCAGAACACCCGCCTGAGTTTCATTATTCTTTCCTTCAGTTGCCAGAAGTTCTTCGGCTTCCGAGGCGAACTTAGCAATTAAAGCGGTCTGAAGCCTGAAAAGCTTTTCGATGTCAGGCTTCATTTCATCAAATTTATGTTCGCCGGAACCCACAGGACCGGAAATAATAAGCGGAGTTCTTGCCTCGTCAATAAGTGCCGAGTCAACTTCATCGACAATCGCGAAGTTATGCCCGCGCTGAACAAGCCCGTCTTTATCGATAGTCATATTATCGCGAAGATAATCAAAACCAAATTCGTTATTTGTACCATAAGTAATATCCGCGCTGTACATCACCTTCCGTTGCTCCGGAGACATGGTATTGATGATACAGCCGACAGTAAGCCCGTGGAATTTAAATATTTCGCCCATCCACTCGCTGTCCCGCTTTGCCAGATAATCGTTAACCGTAACAAGATGTACTCCGCGTCCGGTAAGCGCGTTCAGATACATCGGCAGTGTCGCCACAAGAGTTTTTCCTTCACCTGTAGCCATCTCCGCAATCTTCCCCTGGTGAAGAACAATTCCGCCAATAAGCTGAACATCGTATGGAATCATATCCCATGTTACCTTATAACCTGCGGCATCCCAGGTTTTACCGACAAAGCGGTGGCAGGTATCTTTTACTACTGCAAAGGCTTCCGGCAGGATTTCGTCAAGAACAGCTTCATATTTATCAGTTAATTCGTCTTCAAGCTGTTCAATTTCAGCATAAACATTATCTCTGTCATCATCCCCCTCGTTAGTCTGCAATGATGCCTTAAGCTCACCGAGTTTATCCCTGAGTCCGGCTGTTTCACTCTGAATTTTTTCCTTAAAAGCCGTTGTTTTTGCCTTTAATTCATCATCAGTAAGTTCTTTTAATTTTTCAAAATGTTCATTGATTTCTTCAACGACAGGTATCATTTCCTTAAGATTTTTAGAATGTTTATCGCCAAAGATTTTCTTTATGAAATTTAACATTTAAAGCTTTTCCTCTGTTATAAGATGTCCAAAATTAACTAAATCAACGTATAAATACAACGAACTCTCAAATATACTTACCCGCATAAATATATTAAAAATAAGAAGGGTTAATACAAGGAATAAATGAAGCATTAAAAAGTAACTATAACTCAATATTAATTTAAGCTTCTTTCTCTTGATAAAAACCTGACAGATGTTTCAAATACATCATCGACTGTTATATCATCGATTAGTTCTGATTTTCGGAGAAATTGCTTGTTAGTGCCAATAGGTGCCCAGTTATAAGGATTTGTCGGACCAAAAATCGAAACCTGCGAGGTTTTTGTCGCTCCTGCCACGTGCATGATACCTGTATCATTTGTAATAAACAAGTCGGACTTTGATATAACTGCCGCAACTTCGGGTATAGTTCTATCTATAAATTCACATGCTGTAATAGTCATAAGCTCTTTCAGGCAGGAAAGCTCTTCCCTGTCGGCGGAACTGCCGGTCAGATAGAACTTTGCATTGTAAGTCCGGTCGAGTCTTTCAATCAGTTCTGCAAATTTCTTAAGCGGCCAGCGGTTTGGAGGCTTGCCGGCACCAACATGCAAGCCGATTAAAATCATAGGCTTTTGATATCCGGTCTCTTTCAGGAAAGCCTCCGCAGTTTCTGTATCATGCTTATCAAAATTAATTTCCGCGCTAAAGTCATTGGTCGTTATTCCAAATTCGCTTAGTATCTCATGACAAAACATCGAGACGTTACAATCAGGATGTTTTCGCCAGTCCATGACAACCCTGCGGTCAAAGAGGTAAGCTGATTTATTTATCTCGCCGTTAAGCTCAGAAACACCAATTCTTATCCCGGAGTTTGAGAATCTGGCAATCAGATCGCTTGTAAATGAGATTGATACATTAACCGGAACAATCACAATATCATAAGACTCCCTTAAAAGCCGCCATAACTTTATTAAATAGCTGAAATAAAACAACTGTTTTTTATCATAAATAAAAATCCGGTCGATAAATTTATTCTTTGTAACCGCAAGATAATTTGCAGGACTTACAATAAGCGTAATCTCCGATTCCGGATATTTCCCCTTAATAGCTCTGAATAATGATACAGTTGCAAGCAGGTCCCCCAGCTGGTTATGCTGACGAACAATCAGTATCTTTTTCGGGCAGCCCAAATCTCTCGATTTATTCTCAGGAAGCCGTAATAAAATTCTTATTATATAATGAATTATATTTTCGAGCAAAGTTACACCATCTTAAATATTAGTTTTACTTTTTTGATTTGTTTCATCATCAGATTTAATTTCCGTAAACTCCGCCTCGACAATATCATTCTGACTGATATTATACCGCTTACTCTGAATTTTTTCCGCAGGGAAGTTTTTATCGATATTAATATTACCAGATTTATTGGAATACCGTGAGTGGTTCTGTTTAGCACCCGCTAATTTTACTACTACCTTAAAAATATTCACTACCGCCCTGAATATCATGTAAAATACAAATCCCCAAAACATCATCACTAATAATTTCATATCCACACCCCCGGTTCCGGCTTAAGGTATTCGTTAAATACTCTATCAGCGCGGAAACATTTATTTATATAGTTCATTAAAATCATTTCCATTTATTTCTCCGGGATAATTCAGCAAATTAACCGGATACTTCTTAATTATAAGTTTTTCAAGCCGGGATGTATCAATTTCTTTAATCTTCTTATTTATACCGGGATGAATGAATTCAGGTGACAATTCAAGAAGCGGCAGAAGTACAAAATCCCTGAGCAGTACCTCCTTATGCGGCACGGTAAGCTTTTCATCTGAGAATATTTTACTGCCGAAGAACAGCAGATCAATATCAATTTCCCTCGGACCCCACCTGGGTCCATCCGTTCGCCCGATCTTTTTCTCAAGTCCCTTTATCCAGGTATAAAGTTCTTCAGGTTCGCGCGATGAACATATCCTGATAACCGCATTTAAGAAATAATTCTGATCCTTGCAACCATAAGGTTCAGTCTCATAAACCGAAGATATGGCGACAGCCCTGGTTATTTTATCAGCGGAGATTTCATCCACAGCCATTTTCATATAATGCAAACGGTCTCCCTTATTTGACCCCAGACCAAGATATATATATTCAAACATAAATTCCTAAAACAAAAATGTTACTTAAATTATAACCTTAACTGACCAGTTTATATTAATACGTATGAAAATCATTTTTTGAAAATTTCAAAGATATATGTTACTAAATTATTAGATAATATTAAACTTTAATCATAAAATACTTTACATTAAGCATAGCCGGAAACTCACATAAGGCTGTGCGACAAAGAATATTCTCTGAAGATCTTAAATTTTTAGTTTTTTTTCCTGTTTTTTATAATTTATAATAGGAAATAATCGAATTTATATGTATTTTAGATTATCCGGAATAAACCGGAATTTGAAATATTTATTTTATAGGATCTATTGTGAGTACTAAATTATTTGTCGGTTCATTACCATGGTCAATTAATGATCAGTCTTTAGAAGATGTGTTCCAGACATACGGAACAGTCGTTTCTGCAAAAGTTATAATGGACCGCGCAACGGGCAAATCAAAAGGATTTGGTTTTGTTGAAATGGAAAATTCTGCTGACGCAGGCAGTGCAATCAAATCACTGAACAATTCAGAATTAAATGGAAGAACTATCGTAGTTAACGAAGCTAAGCCTCGCGACTAACCCTGACATTCTAAAATAATTTCTGAAAGCGCCCTGTGGCGCTTTTTTTTTATTTACACCAGAAACCGGAAATTTGATAGTTGTCCTCAGCCTTGTCATATATGTCTTCAATTTCCTGATTTTATTCAGACTAATAACGAAAAATACATCCTGTTGACTTACTATATTTACCGGATGATAAACCCCGGGGAAATTCTGCATCCATTTATCAAACACATATCTGATTTATTAACCGTTTTTGGATTTGCCTTATCCGCTTCAACCCTGCTTATTGCACAGGAACATCCAAACAGCCTGGTTTACCGCGACTATAAAAAATCCGACAGTTCCGCAATTCTCAATCACATGGACGATAGTTGCAAATTTAGTAACTACTCAGCATAATTTGGATTAAATTTGAATGGAAATCCATTCAGGGCATTTGAAATAGCATCAAAAGCGATAATACCATTTTTTCTGGTTCAAGACATGTCTTATTATTTTATGACATTTTTTTATTTATGCTGAGTAGTTGCAGTTATTAATTCATTATTTTTGAGCCACTTTCCTGCGGCTGATATTCCAGGACCGTCAATACCTGTAATGGATCAATTCTGTCATTACATTTCTTTCCGTCATAATCCATTTCGCGCCGTCATTTCTCATTTCATAGAATCATTTTCCATTTCGCGCCGTCATAATTCATTTCGCGCCGTCATTTTCCATTTCACGCCGTCATTTCTCATTTCATAGAATCATTTTCCATTTCGCGCCGT
>JBAXDX010000082.1:0-13209 GCA_037140715.1 Ignavibacteria bacterium | reverse complement strand
AAATCCTGTTCTCCGTTCCCGCCGTTTTCTATGCGCCCGTTTTTTCCGCATCCCCGTACAGACTGCCTCTGAACGTAACCATAGTCGTATTGTCTCACGGTTTATATTCAGATTGTGATATTCAATTAATTTTTCACTAAACAGTGTAGGTCCATAATCATTATACTGACTTCGATATAAGCTGATTACTTTATTTTTAACTTCTTTGGAATACCCGCTGTTAGATTTTTTCCCCCGAAGACCATGTATCATTCCCGTATCCCCTTCAGCCTGATAAATCGCAAGCAGGCGATACAACTGTCGAATGCTTATTGCTAATAATTCCTGTGCTTCATATTTACTCAGTTTCCCTTTTATCAGCTCGTTCATTATTTTTACACGATCCAGCTCTTTATGACTCATCACTACCTGTCCTTTCAAGATTAGAACTCCTTTTTTTTGAATCCTTAATCTAATGGTTTTCTTCAGTTTTATGACATTTCTATTTTGCTATTACAGTTAGTGGAATAAATCTAAAAATAACTTGACAAATCTTAAAACAGGGACTATATTGCAGATACAATTATGAAAAATATTATTAAAAATATCGCAATAGAATTAACACAGGTAGCAATCTGTTGTTGCTGTATGGTATACCCGGTATCATTAAAGGAAGACTTTACCTAATTCTGTTATTATATAGATTTTATACCAAGGCGCTTCCCGTTACGTGAAGCGCCTTTTTTTTTTGTGTAAAAATGATCTTTCGGAACTAAAGAAATAACAGATTTAATTAAATATCTGTGTATTTGCACTCATTGGATAATCCAGGAACCAGGCTACTAATTTTAAGGAGAAAAGAAATGAAAAATATCTGCGGACAGTATTGTTGTTGCGTTGAAATCAATGCGTTAAACTGTTGTTGTAATAATTTTGACAACAATAAATTTATTTTGAAACTGATTAAAAATATACACATAAAAGGGAGGATAAATGTCTCGGACATCTCGCATATTACAAGTATTAATTATAGGTGGAACACTCGTTAGTTTTACCTCAGGCGCAGTTCCGGCTAAATCTAAAATAGCACGGAGTAGCGATTCTATTAAAATCCAGTCAGAACAACATACCTGCTGTATGCAGGACAGTTCAAGTCAAAACGACAACGATTTATCGTTCAGTCAAATATCCAAAGAAAATTCAGAAATTAAAGACCAGGCGTTAAACGCAGAAGCAGATTCAACGTGCTCAGATGATGTGCTGGTTGACGGTGTTACTGATGATGCGGTCGTTAAGCAGTCGGACTTATTCCAGGTTAAAGAAATTTTAGAGTTACAGGCTCAAAGAGCGGTACTTTCAAATTATACTATAAATTTATCAGGTTATGGAATATTTAACGCTACAGTTGTTAAAACTAACGAAACTAATTTCTTAATCGGCTCAAGCAATGCGGCTGTTACTTTAAGCGGAAAGTTAAGAGAAGACCCGGTTAATGATGGCGATATTTCTTATACAGTAGGAATTACAACCAATACAACATCGGCTATCATCAGCGATTTGTTTTTTAACTGGGAATTGAAAGGTATAAAATCAGATTTAGACCCGTTTTATACGATTTCTTTAAAAGCCGGACAATATCTCATTCCGTTTGGTTCGGAAAATCTTGCCGGCGAAGATAAAAAACCTACTATTAAAGGTGCGCAATTTATCGGAAGTTATTTTGCCAATCCGAGAGATGTCGGGTTTAATGTCGATTTAGGTCTTTTTAATACGCAGGACGCATTCACCGGATTATTGATACCGAAATTAGCGCTTACCGCAGGTTTGTTTAATGGTGCAGGGGCAAATATTACAGACCCGACCAGAGGGAAAAACATTTTGTTAAAAGCAACTGTAACGCCTGTAACTGAATTTTTCTCTCCTTTGTACGGACTTAAATTCGGCGGGACAGTAGCAATAAAAGATTTTGATTATGTGGATAATAAATCTAAAACAGGCGGATCTTTATACAATGTGCAATTGGAATATCTAAAGAAACCATTCCTTTTCACAGGTGAATATACCAGTGGGCATTTGAGAGATAACTTATCAGCCACAGATGGCAAAACGGTTATTAAAAACCAGTATGTTGTAAACGGAAAAATTAACCCTGATAACGCTGTCGCAACTGATAGTAAGAGTTATGTCCTGACATTATTCTATACTGAAGACGCCCTGCCTGATTTTCAGCCTTTAATCAGATATGACTTTTTTGATCCAAACTCTTCAGTTGTTAAGGATGCCCAGACAGTCTATACTGTAGGTTTTAATTACTATTTCTATCAGACTGCGCCTTTGTTTCAAAGACCTTATGCGATAGCAAAAACGGACAGAGTTCTAAAATTACAGGCGAATTACAACTTCATTAAACCTGAAGATTCAAGTAAACCTGCCACAGGCGAAATAATACTTCAGTTAGTATATAGTTTCTAAAAACAGGAGAAATAAAATGAAAAACATAATAAATATAATCGTTCTGGTATTGGTTATTTCAATATCGGGATTTGCTCAGAAGACAGTAAATGTGCCGTTGGATGCTTTCACAGCTGTTGCCGCTCAAAAAGGATGGCTGAAAGAAGAGTTTGCAAAAATTGGACGCGACTTTAAAATAGTTGATTTTGCTAACGTTAAACTTGCCGGAGCCGAAGCGGCTTTACTTGAAAGAGGTGATTTACATTTTGCAAGTCGTATGTCGTATCCCGCTTATATGCACAAGCTTAATGGTTTGGATGCGGTTGTAATCTGGACGGCTCAGCCTGCCGATACTACTGCGGTTTCTGTTATTGTTCTTAAAGATTCACCGTACAGGAAGGTAACCGACCTTAAAGGTAAAACAGTTGGAACAGTCCGCTATCATTGCGGATATGCGGGAGCATTAGAAATATTTGAAAGAAGCGGAATTCCTTTAAAGACTGAAATAAATCCAAATGGTTCTGTAACCTGGTGGAATTCGCCCGGATATTTACAGCTGCAGCAAGGTTTATTAACAGGTAAATTAGACGCGGTGGTTGATCACTTGTCAATAGCTGTTTATGCTGCGCCATATTTGCAGGGACAGTTCAGAGTATTGAGCAATCTGCCGGGATGCTCCGGCGGTAACGTAGGCGTTTACCATAAATTCGCAAGCAGAATCTTCTTATTCTCTTTAAGAAGCTGGGCTGAAAAGAATCCTGATGCAATTAAAGCATATTTAACCGCGAGAGAAAAAGCAAGGAAATATATTATTAGTCATCCTGACGAAGCCGCGACAACTATCGCTAAGGATTTAAGAGTTCCGCTTCAGGTAGCTAAATTCCAAATCAATTCGCCTTATGCAATTAGTTATGCGCCAGGTGAATCCAGCTGGAGTACCGTGGTTAACGCACTGGTAGAATTTCAGAAACAATATGGGGGATTGAACGATCCATTGGTTTCAAAAAAGTCTTTGTCAAAATCGCAGATTGAAAATTATGTTGACAGAAGATTTTACAAAGGCGGTCCGTACAGTCTTTATCAATAAATTATGAACATTTCAGTATGTCTGTCCGGCGGTCAGACGGATATACTGAAATAAATTAACACAATGAGTTTTATTATGAGCAGATTGAAAAAAAAAATAAACGATAAAATTATTAAAACCATAGCCGGAATGATTATTCCTGCAGTACTTCTGTTACTATGGCATTTAAACGCGGAATATAACTGGTGGCAGTCAGTTTTTTTTCCGTCTCCTGAAAAAATACCTGTGGCTTTATACGATATGATATATTCCCAGAACTTTTCAGATGATTTCTGTCTGAGTTTAGGTACCGTTATAAAAGGTTTCCTTTTGGGAGGTTCACTTGGGTTTGTTATAGCGGTATTAACAGGCACGTCAAAAATTATTGAAAAACTTTTTGTTCCGTTGCTTAATATCCTGAGACAAATTCCGCCTCTGGCGTTATATCCTTTCTTTATGTTATTGGCAGGAATAGGAATGTTAGCGAAAGTCAGCATTATTTCTTACTCGGTATTTTTCCCGGTTTTTCTAAATACATATCAGGGAATTAAGTTAGTCCCGAAAGAATATATTGAAGTTGCGCAGGTGTTTGAATTTTCAAGATTAAGGCTGTTAAAAAGTGTTATTCTGCCGGCAACTTTACCGGGTATTTTTGTCGGGGTCAGATACGGGGCGGGGTTTTCCTGGGCGTTAATTGTTGCTGCCGAGATGATGGGCGGTGCTAAGGGATTGGGTTATTTACTGATAAGGGCGCAGGAATTATTAATGATTGACCAGCTTTTTGCAGTCCTTTTTGTAATTGGAGCAATCGGGTTCTTTATTGATTCAGGTCTCCGGTTTATCGAGCGAAAAGTATTAAGGTGGAAGAGAGAAGTAAGCAATTAATAAAAACAGATATTTATTTTAGGGATTAAGATAATGGCGGAAAGTAAAGAACCGGTTTTGAAAATAACAGATTTAACAAAAATTTTTAATGATGCGGAACAGACAGTCGTTGCACTAAAGGACGTGAACCTGAATGTAAATAAAGGCGAATTTATTTCAATTGTAGGAACAAGTGGCTGCGGTAAGACTACTTTATTAAGAATAATTGCCGGATTAGAGAAAGAATTTCAGGGTGAAGCTGTATTGGATGGTAAAGCTATAAGAACAACCGGCATAGACAGGGGAGTGATTTTTCAGGAGCACAGACTGTTGCCCTGGCTGACAATTGAAGACAATGTCGGTTTCGGATTATATAAAAAGAAAAGGACTGAAAAAAAAGAGATAGTTCAAAAACATATAGATTTAGTAGGATTAAACAGTTTTGAAAAAGCTTATCCGTTCCAGCTTTCGGGCGGGATGGCTCAAAGAGCGGCAATTGCAAGAGCACTGGTCAATCAGCCTGAAGTTCTTCTTTTGGATGAACCGCTGGGAGCTTTGGATGCCCTGACCAGAATGTATATGCAACAGGAACTGGAAACTATCTGGAAGAAAGAAAATAATCTGACAATGATTATGATTACTCACGATGTCGAAGAAGCTGTATTTCTGAGCGACAGGATTGTAATTATGTCGGCAAGACCCGGTAAAATAAAAAAGATTATTGATGTGCCTCTCCCGCGTCCCCGCGATAGAGACGGGTATGATTTTGTAAAGATTAAAGAAGAATTATTGGCAGAGTTCCATCTGCAGGCAGATAAATATTTTACTTATTCAATTTAAAAAGGAAAGAGAAAAAAAATGACAAAGATAGCAGGTAATTTAACGGAGTTAATTGGCAATACGCCATTGCTTGAGTTAAAAAATTATTCGGAATCAGAAAAATTAGGTGCAAAAGTTATTGCGAAATTAGAATACTTTAATCCAGCCGGTTCAGTAAAGGACCGCATTGGATACGCAATGATTAAATTTGCTGAGGATAATGGTCTGATTAACCAGGATACCACTATTATTGAACCTACTTCGGGTAATACAGGTATTGCTTTGGCGTTTGTTGCCGCTGCAAGAAAGTATAAACTGGTATTAACAATGCCGGATACATTCAGTATCGAAAGGAGGAAATTGTTGAAAGCTTTAGGCGCGGAACTGGTGTTAACTCCCGGCGCTGAAGGTATGAAGGGAGCAATCAGAAGAGCTGAAGAATTAGGCGCACAAATAAAGAATTCATATTTGCCACAACAGTTTAAGAATCCCGCTAATCCGGAAATTCATAGAAAAACTACGGCTGAAGAAATCTGGAGAGATACCGATGGCAAAGTCGATATTTTTGTTTCAGGCGTTGGAACAGGCGGAACAATCACAGGCGTTGGTGAAATATTAAAAGAAAGAAATAAGGATATTAAAATTGTGGCTGTCGAGCCTTTTGATTCGCCTGTACTTTCGGGCGGAACTCCGGGTCCGCATAAAATTCAGGGTATCGGAGCGGGATTCGTTCCTCCGGTATTAAATCTTCAAATCATCGATGAGATTATTAAGGTTCATAATGATTACGCCTTTTCTACAGCTCAGAAATTAGCTCTGAACGAAGGACTGATTATCGGTATTTCATCGGGCGCGGCCGTTTATGCTGCAACTTTGCTGGCGAGAAGAGAAGAAAATGCAGGGAAGAATATTGTCGTAATATTGCCTGACACAGGCGAAAGGTATTTATCAACAGCTTTATACAGCTAATAATAAAATATCCGGATTTCAGAAATGGAATCAGTTCGGCGGCTGTAACAACATTTATAAATAAATAACAATATTAATTAGGAGGATGAAGTGTCTGATTATTTAGAAAAACCCAGAACCTCGTGCGCGTTAGGAGGAGCATTGGCAACGGTTAATGCTCTGCCGAGAACGGTAGGAATTTTACATGCTTCGGTTGGATGCGGTGGCATGGCATCGGCGGCATTAAATGCCGGTGCCGGATATTTAGGCAGCAGTTATTGCGGCGGAACTTCAACCCCGACAAGCGGTATTTCCGAAAAAGAAATTGTGTTTGGCGGGAATGAAAGACTTGAAGAACAAATAAAACATACTTCTGAAATTATCGATGCTGATTTATTTGTCGTAATTACAGGGTGCACGTCTGAAATTGTCGGCGATGACGTAAATGCCGTTGTCCGGGATTATAATGATGCCAATGAAGGAGATAAAGCTCCTGTAATATTAGCATCGGGTGCAGGATTTAAAGGTGATTCGCTTTTCGGATATGATTCAGTATTACAGGCAATTTTCAGCGATTATGTTCTTCCTCAGAAGGAAAAGAAGAAAGGCGTTGTGAATATCTGGGGCGTTCCTCCTGCGCAGGACCCGTTTTTTGAAGGGAACCTGATTGAGATTCGCCGGTTACTCGATAAGCTTGATATTAAATCAAATTCATTCTTTATTATAGAAGATTCGCTTGAAAATATTAAGAAAGCATCTGAAGCTGAATTAAATATTGTTTTATCAGCTTTTAACGGAGTTAAAGCTGCCAAAACGGCTGAGGATTTACACGGGATTCCTTATTGGATAACAAATCTTCCTGTTGGAGCAAAAGCAACGGAAGTATTCCTAAAGGAACTTGGCGAAAAACTCGGATTAGATCCACAAAAAATTGAAGCTGTGGTTACATCTGAAAAAAAAGAATATTACAGATTCTTTAATCGTATAGCGGATATTTACAGCGATATTGATTTGCAGAGATACAGCGTTATTATCGGCGATATTAATTATTCTTATGCGCTTTCTAAATTTGTAAAAGAAGAATTAGGCTGGATATCAAAACTGGTAGTTGTAACAGACCAGGTTCTTGACGAGCAGAAAGAAGAATTACTGAACCGTTTCAAAGATGTGTTTACTGAACCCGAAAAAGTTGTCGCATTTGAAACGGATACAAGTCAGGTCTCGCCGCTATTATTTGAAAGATGGCCGAAACCTGATGGAAGCAAATATTATCGGGCGTTTTCACCTGCGTTTGTAATTGGCAGCAGACTGGATAAGGAATTTGCCGACAGCATTGGAGCGGGTCATTTATCAGTATCTTATCCTGTTTCAAACAGAGCGATTCTGAATACCGGATATACGGGTTTTCACGGAGGTCTTCATCTAATTGAAGATATTTATACATCAATTCTTTCAGCAAGATAAAAGGAGAACATAAAATGAATTACCTTGATAGAAATTCACCGCCGACCAGAGAGGAGAGACATAATTCCTGTACGGCATTTGGCGGTTCTGTGTGTCAGCTTTTGCAGGGTTCAAAACAAGGATGTCTGGGAAGCGGAGGAAGAGGGTTTTCGCAGTCTTCAGCCTGCCAGATGATGCTGACTCTTGCAATGACGGGAACAATCCCTGAATCGGTTATTATATTTCACGGTCCTGTAGGCTGCGGAAGTTGTATGCTTTCAACTCCCGGTATTTCTAAACAGAATCAGTTGGCAAGAGGAAATAAGGATTCGATTGGTCAGGTCTGGTTTTCAACTAATTTAAGTGAGCAGGAGGTTGTCGGTGGCGGCGAAGAAAAACTTAGCAGAACAATTTTGGAAGCTGACCGCAGATTTTCACCTCAGGTTATTTTTATTGCAGAGACCTGCGTGCCTGCAATTATTGGAGATGATATTGATGCTGTTACAAAAAATGTACAGGGACAGATCTCAGCGAAAATTCTTCCTTTGCATTGCGCAGGATTCAAGACAAAAGTTGTGGCTACGGCTTACGATGTGGTTTATCATTCAATTTTAAGATATATCATTACTGATGAAGCACAAAAAACGCCTGAATTCAAAACTTCTATTGAACAGTTGGAATATGAGGAAAAAAAGAAAAGAACAATCAACCTGTTAAACGTTGCTTCAATGAGCAGGGTTGACGAAGTTGAGCTTGTAAGATTATTGACCGCGCTTGATCTGGAAGTTAATATTCTTCCCTGTTTCGCGCCACCTGACAGGTTTGTCCGTGCGAAAGATGCCGCTCTTTCAGTAAGTATTTGTGCTACCCACGATGATTATTTTGTCGAGCACTTAAAGGAATTGTATGGAATTCCTTACATACTGAATACAATTCCAATTGGTACTGACAACGTCAAAAAGTGGTTGCTTGAAATTGCGGAATTCTTTAACATAACCGAAAAAGCAGAAAAACTAATTGCAACTGAAGAAGCTGAAGTCAGGGAGGCACTTGAGCCTGTTCTTGAAAGCTTAAAAGGTAAATCAGCTTTTGTAAGTGCCGGCGAAATCAGAGCGGGAGCAACAGCAATTCTTCTGGAAAATGATTTGAATATGAGAGTGCTCGGCGTAAGAGCGCATCATTATGACCACTTTGGAGATGTTTTATTTGAAACAATTCCAAGAAAAGAAACAATGCAGACAAATGTCGGCAGTCAGCAACCGTTTGAACAAGTGAATATGCTGTTAAAAACTAATCCCGATATTTATTTGGGACACACAGGCGGTAATGTCTGGGCAGCGAAATTAGGAATCCCTGTCATTCCTATATTTGGACCTGTAAACAGTTACATGGGTTATAAGGGAATTTACGAACTTGCTATAAGAATGGAGCGGATTTTAAGCAATCCGTCTTATTATAAAACTCTTGGCAGTACCGCTAAACAGCCATACAAAGAATCGTGGTATGCGGAAGACCCATTTAAATATATAAATCAGACACAGATTATGGAGGCGATAGCGCCGTGAGTAATCAGGCAGTAAACAGTACACATGCTAATGAGGCAAAGCCTGTCAGAGTTGCTGTTTGCACCTCAGCCGGTGATAAAGTTGATCAGCATTTTTCCAAGTCGGCATTCTTTGATATATACGATGTTGTTAACGACAGCATTACCTTTATCGAGCGACGGAAAAATGCTGAGCCGGCCTGTGGATGCAATGATAAACATGAAACGGAAATATTTGTAAAAATAATAGCAAATATTATTGATTGTAAATATGTTTTGGCAGTTAAAATAGGCGGTGGCGCAATCGGGCATTTAATTGATTATGGCATTAGAGCCACAATTACATCAGACCCTGTGCCGGAAGCATTGAATAAATTAGTTGAATCAGGAAAATTAAAAAGAATACCATTTAGAAAAGAGGCAAAACTATAATGTGCGCGAAAAAAATAAAACAAATAGCGATATACGGCAAAGGCGGGATTGGCAAATCAACAACAACATCAAATATAAGCGCAGCTTTATCGGTTGCCGGATATAAAGTAATGCAGTTTGGCTGTGATCCTAAAAGCGATTCTACAAATACGCTCAGAGGCGGGAAATATATTCCGACTGTATTGGATACTCTTCGCGAGAAAAATGTTGTTAAACCACACGAAGTAGTTTTCCAGGGATTTAACGGAGTGTATTGCGTTGAAGCCGGCGGACCTGCCCCGGGCGTAGGCTGTGCCGGAAGGGGAATTATTACAGCGGTTGAACTATTCAAAAAAGGGAAAGTTTTTGAAGAACTCGATTTGGATTTTGTGATATTTGACGTGCTTGGTGATGTTGTATGCGGCGGGTTTGCTGTTCCTATTCGCGAAGGTATCGCCGAACATGTATTTACTGTTTCCTCCGCTGACTTTATGGCAATCTATGCGGCAAATAATCTTTTCAATGGCGTGAAAAAATATTCAAGTAGCAAGGGTGCTTTGCTTGGTGGCGTGATTGCAAATTCTATAAACGCTCCGTTTGCAAAAGAAATCATAGATGACTTTGTAACCAAAACTAAAACAAAAGTAATTGAATATGTGCCACGTTCGATAACGGTAACCCAAAGTGAACTTCAGGGGAAGACAACTATTGAAGCTGCGCCAAATTCAGAACAGGCAGGGGTATATAAAAGACTTGCAGGCTCAATAGCTACTCATGAAGTTTCTACTGTGCCGCAACCGCTTGAAATATCTGAATTAAGAGAATGGGCTGAAACCTGGGGTAAGCATCTGTTGGCTCTTGCTAACGATGAAGTGCCAAGCGTAGCCGCAAATATTTAACAAATGGAGATATTTAATGGCAGATTTATCAAATCATCCCTGCTTTAATGCAAAAGCAAGAAAACAATACGGCAGAATTCATCTTCCTGTCGCGCCTGCCTGTAATGTGCAGTGTAATTTTTGCGACAGGAAATATTCATGTGTTAATGAAAGCCGTCCGGGTGTTACTGCTTTTGTTATGTCTCCAAAAGAATCAGTAAATTATCTGAAGCAGATAAATGCCGGCAGAAAAGATATAGCAGTAGTGGGAATCGCCGGACCCGGCGACCCTTTTGCAAATACGAAAGCTACACTTTCTACTTTAGAGTATGTTAAGAATGAATTCCCGGATATGCTTCTTTGTATAGCGACCAATGGACTGGAGTTATATGATAATGTTCCCAGACTGGCTGAACTGGAAGTAAGCCACGTTACTGTAACTCTCAATGCAACTGACCCGGTTATTGGAGCAAAAATCTATGACTGGGTTTTGTATAAAGGAAATTTACTGCGCGGTATTACAGCCGCAGAAGTTTTGCTTGAACAACAGGTAAAGGGTATTAAAGCTCTTATAGAACACGGCATAATAACCAAGATTAACTCAATAATTATTCCAGGAATTAATGATGAGCATATTAAGGAAATTTCTGAATATGTTGCGGGTTTAGGTGTTGATGTTCAGAATTGTATCCCGTTACTTCCTGTCGCGGGAACTCCGTTTGAGACATTGGAACAGCTAAAACCGGCTGAGATTCATAAAATCAGACAGGACGCAGGCAGATATATTTCCCAGATGGCGCACTGTACAAGATGCCGTGCGGATGCCTGCGGGCTACTGGGGGAAAATTAATAAAAATAGTTCATGTTCAGAATAAACAAAATAAAAGGAGGTACTAATGAGCGCGACAATAAATATCGTATGCCCTGTTTCTGAAAAAAGGGTGGATGAAAATGTAGTAAGAGTTGCGGCAGTTTTTACAATAATAATAACTGCAATTTCTATATTTACAAAAAGTTGGATAATTGCGCTAATCCTGGCTTATGACTTTGGTGCCAGAGCTTTTACCAATGGAGACTTCAGCATTATAAGACAACTTTCGAAATTAACAACAGGGTTGTTGAAAACAACTCCAAAACCAACTGATTTGGCACCGAAGAAATTTGCGGCGGGAACAGGGTTTATTTTCAGTCTGGTAATAGCGACATTTTTAATTTTTAATGAATCGGTTTTAGCCGGAATAACAGGCGGAATACTGATATTCTGTGCATTACTTGAATCGGTATTTAGTATTTGTTTAGGATGTATAGTGTATTCGCTGTTATTTCAGAAAACAAATAAAGCGGAACCAGGTGGTAAATCATAATGATTCTGCCCCCTGCGTTGAAATCCAGGAATTATGTATTGTTTTATCTGGGACAGGGGATATCGGTCATTGGCACCTGGCTGCAAATGACCGCGATAAGCTGGCTGGTTTACAGATTAACCAATTCGCCGGTAATACTGGCGTTCGTAAGTATTGCGAATCATATTCCGTCATTATTACTTTCTCCTATTGCCGGCGTGGTTGCGGATAAATATCCAAGAAAAATAATGCTGTTCCTAAGCGAATCCTGTTTAATGCTGGCGGCTTTTGTATTATATCTTCTTGTAATAACAAATAATGCATCGATTCCCCTGATTTTGCTTGTCTCTTCTTTTTGCGGAATTATAAACGCTTTTGAAATGACATTCAGGTGGACATTTTTAGGCGATATAACTGCTTCCAAAAAGGATGTTCCTAATGCCATAGCCTTAAACTCTACGCTTTTTAACGGCGCGAGACTGATAGGACCTTCAGTCGCGGGAGCGATAATATATAAAAGCGGGGAAGCATCGTGCTTTTTATTAAACGGTCTTAGTTATATCGCAATTCTTATCGCGCTGTTTTTTATTAAGCCTGATAAATTGTTCGTCAAAATTGAGAACAGGCAGAATATTTTTCATTCGCTTAAAGAAGGAATCATTTATGTAAGGAATCATAAGATTATAAGTGCATTATTAGGGAATCTGGTTCTGGTAAGTTTATTTGGCAGTTCTTATGCAATGCTTATGCCTGTATTTGCAAAAGAAATGTATCATGGCAATTCAAAAACCTATGGTTTAATGATGTCTGCCGTGGGTTTCGGGACTTTTGTAGCGGCGGTATATTTAGCGTTAAGGAGAAAGATATACGGTCTGGAAAATATTATTACGATTGGAGTTGTTTTTATTTCGTCAGGACTGATAATCTTTCCAATAATTCATGAATTTAATCTTTCATTAGTCGTTCTTTTTATCATTGGATTAGGGACGATGTTTACCATAACATCATCAAATACGCTTATTCAGACTCTGGCTGATGATGACAAAAGAGGGAGAGTAATGGGCCTGTATTCAGTTGCGCTTGCAGGACTGATTCCGGTCGGAAATTTAATAGCGGGAGCTATGGCAGGCAAAATTGGAGCGAGTATGACAATTATAGTCAGCGGAGTGGCATGTATCAGCTGTATTTTTCTGACGGTGACTAAAATTGTCCCGGATAAATTAAAATTTAGCGGTTAAGAGATATACTTACATTTTATTTCCATTCATGCGTTTGTCATTTTGGCAGTTCAGGGTATGTCTGATATAGTTCCCGATAAGGTTTTTCTGCGTGTCCATAATAGTTTATTTAAAATTTCAGGCACAAAAAGGAACCAGTCAGGCATTTCATGGGTATAATAGGCGTAGCCGAGAGTCAACGCCGACACTAAAAGAGTCAACGCCGACACTAAAAGAGTCAACGCCG
>JBAXDX010000081.1:0-13304 GCA_037140715.1 Ignavibacteria bacterium | reverse complement strand
GTCTTGTTACGCTGACTGAGTAAGTGTATCACAAATTAAGCTGTCGCTGTAACGGAAACTGTTAAACGGATTTTCTCCGGAGGGGTTATAATTTAAGCTACCTCCCTTTTCTTATAAATTATTCCAGATAAATATTATAACTTTATTCTCAAATTTTAGTAATATTCTATAATCATAAAACAGCCAAAATCAAATATTTCCCTTAACTCCCATTTTTAAAGCTTAACTCAGGAGAACTGTATATGAAAAAAACCGGTATTTTAACTCTGATTATAACCCTGCCAATGATGTTTTTTGCTTTCAGAACAGCAGAGCATACTATAAAAACTATTTTAAGTCAGCTTGATATTTCAGAAGAAAGTGCTAATAACCAGGTTTTATCAAATATTTTATACTCTTCCTATAACTATCCTTTCCCCGGCAGCTTAAAAAATACTCCGATGGACGAACGTCCGGCAATTGTTAAAATCATCGGCGGGTTTGCAAAAGTTTATACAAAGTCGGATGACTTTAAGCGGAAATATCTGGAATACCAGGAATCAAAAAAACCTGCGATACCAGAGGCTCCAATTTACGCCAGCGCAGCCCGCGAGCAATACAGGGCGGAATATAACGCATCACTAAAGGAAATGATTAAATTGCAGAATTCGTTGCCCGCAGATCAAAAAACAGCTTATGATGAAGCAATTAAAATGATAACAGAAATGATAGCCGGCCTCGATGACCCTGATAATCCGGTATTCAGCAAAGAGACGGACAATGTGCTTAAACAACAGTATGAGGCACAACTGGCAGAATATAATAATCAAATTGCCGAATGGGAACGGAACCGGAATGGAGACCCGCAGCAAATGGTTAAAAAATGGATATCGGAGTTTCTTGATGTTACGAAAGACATTGATTTTAATGCTGAACTAAAATCAGAATATGGCAAAAAAAAATTTGTTAATCAGGAATATGAAAGCAAGCCACCTGTATGGAAACTATGCTTCAGGGCGGGCAAAAGCACAACTGAAACCGCAAGAGCTTATGCTCAGACATGGTTAAGTTCGCTGTAGAATTTTGAAAAATATGAGCCAATGGATTCAGCCGGCAAATTCAGTTATTTTCTTTTAACCACTTCTACTGCCCCAGGTTAAAACCAGGGGCAGTACAGTCTGTTTTAAGCTTACTAAAAAAATCCCAGTTCCAGCTTTGCAGCCTCAGACATCATATCCATGTGCCATGTCGGATTCCATACCAAATCTATGTAAACATCATTTACATCCTTAATCGACTTAATCTTCTTCTTAACATCACCGGGCAGCGAACCCGCCACAGGACACATTGGAGAAGTGAGCGTCATCTTAACATAGACGTTTGATTCTTCATCAATTTTAATTTCATAGATAAGTCCCAGTTCATATATATCGACCGGGATTTCCGGATCAAAGCACGTCCTGAGACGCTGTATAACTTCCTGTTCTAAAAATCCCTTGTCCATTCTGTTCCCCGGCTTTCATCTGTTTTTATTGAAAAATATTATTCTCATTATATCATAACTTTTCATCCGTCTGATAAACGAATAAAGTCAGATTTCTTATTGCTCAGTAGATGCAGATTTTTTTTCTTCTTTAAGAGCATTAAGCAAAGTATGCCATGCCAGACTCGCACACTTTACTCTCGCAGGATAATCTCTTACGCCTGAGAACACCGCAAGCTTTCCAAGTTTGCTTAAGTCCTGCTCTTCACCAATTTTTGAAGTAACCACTTCGTGAAATTTATTAAAGAGTTCCTCAGCTTCCTGTTTTGTTTTTCCCTTAAGAATTGTTGTCATCATCGAAGCCGATGACTTTGATATTGCACAGCCGGTACCCTGGAACGATATATCCTGTATTTTGTCTTCAGACATATTCAGATATACAAAAATATGATCCCCGCAGAGAGGGTTAAACCCTTCGGCATCGTGGTTACAGTTTTCGCAGATACGGAAATTGCGCGGACTCTTATTATGGTCCAGTATTACTTCCTGGTAAAGATCACTTAGTTCAGACATATTAACCAAACACCTTGATTACTTTATAAATTCCGGTAATTAATTTATCAACCTCTTCCCTGGTATTATAGAAAGCAAACGAAGCTCTTGCCGTAGCGGGAATACTGAAGTGCTGCATTACAGGCTGTGTGCAGTGATGACCGGTTCTTATTGCAACACCTTCGGAGTCGAGAATCGTTCCTATATCATGCGAATGAATATTTTTAAGCACAAATGAAATCAGGGAAGCCTTGTGCTTTGCCGTACCGATTAAGCGTACTTCCTTTAACTCGGATAACCTCTGAGTTGAATATTCAAGCAGGTCATATTCCTGTTTTGCCACTTCATACATACCGAGATTATTAAGATAATCTATCGCCGTACCAAGCCCGATAGCTCCGGCAATATTAGGCGTGCCGGCTTCAAACTTATTAGGTATATCATTGAAGATTGTCTTCTCAAATGTTACATAGCGAATCATATCTCCACCCGTTTGATACGGAGGCATATTCTGCAACAGTTCAGCTTTTCCGTAAAGGACACCAATTCCGGCAGGACCAAAAAGCTTATGACCTGAGAATACATAGAAGTCGCAATCCCAGTCCTGTACATCAACCTTTACATGAGGCACTGACTGAGAGCCATCAACAAGCACGGGAATATTTCTTTCATGTGCTTTCTTAATAATCTCGTTAATAGGATTAATAGTGCCAAGTGAATTTGATATCTGAACAATTGAAACAAACTTTGTCTTTTCATTGAGCAGTTTATAATACTCTTCAAGAATAAGTTCGCCTTCGTCATTCATGGGAATAACACGCAACTTCGCCTTCTTCTCTTCGCATAACATCTGCCACGGGACAATATTCGCGTGATGTTCCATTTCAGAAATAATAATCTCATCACCTTCGCCGATATGTGAACGTCCGTATGAATAAGCCACAAGATTAATAGCTTCCGTAGCTCCGCGTGTATAGATAATCTCACAGGCACTTACAGCATTGATAAATTCCTTTACCTTAAGTCTGGCATCTTCATAAGCAAGAGTTGCCTGTTCGCTTAAAAAATGTACGCCGCGGTGTACGTTGGAATTTATCATTGAATAATAATATACAAGCATATCGATAACAGACTGGGGCTTCTGTGTAGTAGCGGCGTTATCAAGATAAACCAGCGGTTTATCCTTTATCATCCGCTGAAGTATCGGGAAGTCTTTTCTTATTTTTTCTACATCAAATTTGCCGGCTGTATTTTTATTTAATTCCGGCATGGACTGATTATTTTC
Source organism: Ignavibacteria bacterium (assembly GCA_037140715.1). Classification (GTDB taxonomy): domain Bacteria; phylum Bacteroidota; class Ignavibacteria; order Ignavibacteriales; family SURF-24; genus JAUZPB01. Next base: position 10,005 of record JBAXDX010000081.1, on the reverse strand, counting down.
TTTTTTCATTAATACCTCTTAAAGCTAAACTTTATTTAGCTTATCCAATATTTTATTATTTAAATATTCCCTTAATGGTTCTATATCTATCTGATCAATGATATCACTTGCAAATGCGTTAATAAGAATTGAACGTGCCATATCAGCTCCGATACCGCGCGAACGGAGATAAAAAACGGATTCATCATTAAGCTGACCGACTGTCGCGCCATGGCTGCACTTTACATCATCGGCAAATATTTCAAGCTGGGGTTTTGTATCAACCCTGGCAAATTTTGATAACAATAAATTTTTATTTGACTGATACGCAAGTGTTTTCTGTGCATCTCTTCTAACCATTACCTTGCCGTTAAATACACCGCGTGCATGATCGTCAAGTATGCCTTTGTAGAATTCATTACTCTGACATCGTGCGGCAGCGTGGTCAATCATAGTATGATTATCAATATGACTTTTACCATTGGCAAGATAAAGACCATAAAGATGAGACTCGCCACCTTCTCCCTGAAATACAGTATATATATCATTCCTTACAAGCGCACCGTCAAAGGTGATGGCGAATGACGTAAAGACAGATGACCTCTGCTGATAAACCTGAGTACGGTTTACCTGACCTGAGTCCGCTGAATCATTCTGAATCTTATAATGTGTAATCCGGGCGTTCTCTTCTATAAATATTTCGCTTAACGAATTTATCAGATTTGCATTTTCCGAAATACTGTGGAAACTTTCGATAATTTTAACCCGGCTGTTTCTGCCTGCAAAAATATAATTGTGCGGCTGAACAAGAAGATTTTCGCTGTCGCTTCCGCTTAAAAACATGAGATGAACCGGCTCATCAATTACAGCATTATCAGCAACAGTTACTATTGCGCCGTCACTGGTAAACGCTTTATTCAGTGCGGCAAAACCATCGTTAATTTTTGATTCAGGAATAATTTTTTCTGTAATAAAATCAGACCCGCCTTTCAATATATCTGCAAGACTCTCTATTTTAATGCCCGTTAACTCAGACGGAATGTTTGAAAGCTCTGAATTATAAACTCCGTTAACAAAAACTATCAGATTTACTTTTAACTCCGGGATAAGAAATAGTTTTACCGTATTGCTGTTAATGGCGGGGAACATGCCTGTCGTTTTATCAGCAAGCTGAGCAGGCTTAAAATTCACTTTTAGAATTGGCTTAATATTCGTGTATTTCCATTCTTCATTCGATACAGCAGGGAAACCAAGCCGGGAAAAATCCTTAATGGCTTCGTTCCTTAACTGATGAACCTTAGTTTTCAACTGGCCGTTAAGACTGTCTTCAAATAGTTTGAAGCCGGAATAATAATAATCTGTAATATTTGTTTTATCTGGAACTTCTGACATTAAAAATCTCTCCGTAATTATTTTATTCTGCAATTTTTATTAAACAGCAGCCGGTTCTTTATTTTCTTCCTTAATCCAGTCATAACCTTTTTCTTCAAGTTCAAATGCAAGCTCTTTGCCACCGGATTTAACAATCCTGCCATTATAAAGGACGTGAACGAAGTCAGGCACGATGTAATCAAGCAGTCTCTGATAATGAGTAACAAGAACAACAGATTTTTCCCTGCTGTCGCCTTTATAAAGATTAACCCCATTTGCGACAATCTTAAGCGCGTCAATATCGAGACCTGAATCAGTTTCATCAAGAATAGCGAGCCTCGGTTCAAGAACAGTCAGCTGAAATACTTCGTTCCTTTTCTTCTCGCCACCTGAGAAGCCATGATTAACAGGACGGCTGATAAGTGCGCTGTCCATACCTACAAGCTTCATCTTTTCTTTCATCAATGCGAGGAATTCCATTGCATCAAGCTCCTCTTCCCCTTTATATTTTCTTATTTCATTTAGGGCTGTTTTAAGAAACGTAGCATTACTGATGCCCGGGATTTCAACCGGATACTGGAAAGCCAGGAAAAGACCTTCACGTGCTCTGTCTTCCGGCGAAAGTTCAAGAAGATTCTTTCCGCCAAAAATTACTTCACCGCTATTAATTATGTAGCCTGTCCGCCCGGCAAGCACGCTTGCGAATGTACTTTTACCTGAACCGTTTGGGCCCATGATAGCATGTATTTCACCGGGGTTAACCTGAAAGTTAATTCCCCTTAATATTTCCTTGTTGTCAATTGATACACTTAAATCTTTTACAGATAGCAGCATTGTTTTATATCCCCTGTCTAAATTTAGTTTTGAGTTTTCAGGCATTAATTTTCAGTTCTTAGTTTTGGTTTTTTCATTTAACCAAAAACTATCATCCCACACTTCCTTCGAGGCTTACACTCAGAAGCCTCTGAGCTTCAACGGCAAATTCCATCGGAAGTTCTTTGAATACTTCCTTGCAGTAACCGTTGACAATCAGATTAACGGCATCTTCGGTAGCGATGCCCCGCTGATTTAAATAGAATATCTGATCTTCGCCTATCTTGGAAGTAGTAGCTTCATGTTCTACAGTAGCGGTCGGATTATCTACTTCAAGATACGGGAAAGTATGCGCCCCGCATTTATCGCCAAGCAAAAGAGAATCACACTGCGAATAGTTTCTTGCACCTTCGGCATTCGGACTTATCTTTACAAGTCCGCGGTAAGTATTATTGCTTCTGCCCGCTGAAATTCCCTTTGATACAATAGTGCTTCTTGTGTTCTTCCCGATGTGAATCATCTTTGTACCGGTATCTGCCTGTTGCATATTATTGGTAAGAGCCACAGAATAAAATTCGCCGATGGAGTTATCGCCCTGAAGTATGCAGCCTGGATACTTCCATGTGATTGACGAACCCGTTTCAACCTGAGTCCAGCTTATTTTGGAATTGCGCCCGCGGCAAATGCCCCGCTTTGTAACAAAATTATAAATACCTCCAACGCCGTTGACATCGCCGGCGTACCAGTTCTGAACAGTCGAGTATTTTATCTTTGCATCATCAAGGGCAATAAGCTCAACTACGGCGGCGTGAAGCTGATTGGTATCTCTCATCGGAGCAGTACAACCTTCGAGATAACTAACCGAAGCGCGTTCATCAGCGATAATTAAAGTCCTTTCGAACTGTCCGGTATTTTCGGCGTTGATTCTAAAGTATGTTGATAATTCCATTGGGCAGACAACGCCCTTAGGAATAAATATAAATGAGCCGTCAGAAAATACAGCGGAGTTTAACGCAGCAAAAAAGTTATCTGTGTAAGGAACGACCGAGCCTAAGTATTTTTTAATCATATCGGGATGATTTTGAATTGCTTCGCTCATAGAACAGAAAATAATTCCAAACTCCGAGAGTTTTGCCTTATAAGTAGTCGCAACTGAAACGCTGTCGAAGACAGCATCGACAGCCACACCGGCAAAGAGTTTCTGCTCTTCGAGCGGGATACCGAGTTTGTTGAATGTCTTAATCAATTCAGGGTCCACTTCGTCCATATTCGCGAGTTTCGTCTTCTGCTTTGGTGCGGAAAAATAAATTATTTCCTGGTAATCGATGGGATTATACCGGACATTCTGCCAGCCTGGTTCGGTCATCGTAAGCCAGTAACGGTAAGCTTTAAGGCGCCATTCGGTCATCCATTCAGGTTCTTTTTTCTTAGCTGAAATATATCGGATTGTATCTTCATTTAACCCTTTAACAGCGGATTCCATTTCAATATCAGTAACAAAACCATATTTATATTCGCTGTTTGCCAGTTTTTCTATGGTTTTTTCATCTGTGCTCATTAACTCTCCTCAGCAAAATCAGTTTCTTTTTGAAATAAACTTATGAAAACTATATACAGACTGATATCCAGCCTGTTTCCTTTCCTGAATGCTAAACATGCCTGATAACAAAATCGTTTCATTAACAGAAGAATTTTAAAGAGTCTGTAATATTTTGTTCAGATAAAGGAACCCGGCTTAAATTATTATCCGTTTTTTTTGGGGAACTATAAGCATCAATCCTCCATAATCTTTTATCAATCCAGCCCGGAGGCAAAAACAATCTCTATCTCTTATCAGAAAATTAAATCCCGGAATAATTTTTCAGAGGTTTTATGGGATATATTCACAGCGTTCAGAAGCCGCCTGACCATGCAAATATAAAGGTAACCGATAAGCAGTGTTTCTTCCCGGTTAAATAATATACATGATGCCTTAAAAGGGTTAACAATGGAGGGGGTTCAAGCCTGAAAAAGACAGTAGAAAAAAATGATGATTTAATTTATTTTGCGACTAATACGAATTGACAAACTGGTTTTTGAGGCAGTTTATTTAAAATAAAAAATCCCTGCAACTTATTTTAGTTGCAGGGACCTTTTTAAGCGGGGTCGACGAGGCTCGAACTCGCGACCTCCTGCGTGACAGGCAGGCGTTCTAACCAACTGAACTACAACCCCTTACAATTTTGCGCTTATTTTTATGAATTCGAGATAATACTATATTTCATAAAACGTGTTTGTAAATAAAGCGAAATTTTTCAAAAAATGCAAGTGTTTTATAATTCTTTTTCCATATCTGTGTTATAGCAAAACAGAAATGTCAGTAACAAACATAACCGGTTAATTAATTTTGCCGTAAAATTATTAAATCATATTTTTACAATCCATTTATATGAAATTATTACACTCTCAGCCAGGGAAGGTAAAAACGGAAAATCCGGACCTTTTTAAGCTCAGGACTTTCCTTTATCTCAGGTAAATTATTTATTTATTTGTCATAGACAATACAGAACAGTAAAACCTGTAAAGGTCGTTAATATATATTCTGCCATTTAATTGTTTTTTTTGGATAATAAAGATATTTTTGTTTTATTAATTTATATTATGTGAAAATGTCAGAACTATGATTCATTTCATGCTGATTGCATTATTATATAAGTCATAAGGATCACACAAATCATAGTTCAGGTGAATTTTGCGTAATATGAGTTATTAAATAAATTCCTGTTTATTTTTTATAAATCAGTATAGGAGAGAAAGCAAATGAGCGAAAATGAAATGCCTAAGCATATCAAGGAAAGTATTGAAAAAGAAAAGCGTATGGGACAACTTATTATGGATATCAGAGATGATCTTCAGACGAACGAGAAGTACAAGGTTTTTTTTGATAATTACAATCCAGGCAGTATTAAATCCTTCATAGAGACATATTCGTATAAAAAAGCTTCTTATCTTACCTATGGTGAACTCTATATTGAGCATAACCGTAGGGAAATACTTAAATATCGAAATATAGCTGAGAAAAAGATATGGGAGATACAACAAAAAAAACTATTTGACCTGCAATGCCTCTGGCGGGCTGAAATGATACAAATACCGGAGATTGAATCTACCTATGATTTTGTGATGTGGGAAAGATTAATTGAAAACTGCCCGTTTCTGGAACCTATTAGCGAAGAAGAATTTCAGACTTACAGGGAATATCTTCTGAGTGAAGATTATGACGACTGTAGATGGACGCTCAGCAACTGGCAGAATTACGATGATATTAAAGAATCGGTTAGTGGTGATGATTCTGCAGAGATTTGTCGCTGGTATGAGTTCTGTGATAACAGAAAAGGAACTCCGTCTTTCCTGCTACTTCCTGATATCAGGGGAGAGAAAGAAGAAAGATTTATAGAATCCCGAACTGAATACCACAAAAAAAAACAGGCTGAGAGCGGAAAGGCTGTCCGTACTGTCATACCACATGACCAAAGACCAATGCTAAGCTCTTATGACCACAATATAGTCGAAAAATTCGTTAAACAGTTCGAATCAGGTAAACTTTATGAGTACTATCATGCTTATGAGAGAACTGATATGGATTCGAACGATGAAGACCTTGATGTGGCTATCGAGATACTGAAGGAAGCTGAAGAAGAAATTCCTATAGAACCAAATAAAGACTGGCGGACAGCAATATTACTTACATCAAAGAAATATGAGCAAAGAAAAATTGCGGAAGCGCTTGAGAGAGTTTACAAAGATTATCTTAATAGACTTGAAATGGGCATTACCTTCGAAATACATGAAAAAGAAGAAAGAATAAAATGGTACAAGGAATTTGCCGAGACCATGAAGAGTCATATTCTGCACGGAAGGATACTGCTTGGCGAACCTCCCACATTTGATTTTTGAAAATAATAAAGCAGGGTAACGATATGTTTACCCTGCTTTATCTGTAAATTGTTTTTTACCTGAAGAGCAAATCAGTCCCGATTGTTCCATGCAGACTGTCCAGATACGCAGGTAATTTTATTTTCCGCAGATGCTCTTCTGCAAAATCAAGTCTTTCCTTAATTCCCAGATTGGAAGCAATATCCAAATGGCTGGATTTATTAAGAAAATTCTGCAGGTATAAAATATGACGCTGCCACAAAGCTATATCTCCTGCCTGCTTTTTCATCAGACGCTCAAGATACCAGTTGCTTGAAAGCAGATATTCACGTGTAAACATTTTACGGATTTCGGGATTATCAATAGTCTTCCCCTCATAACTGCCGTCAGCCATAATATAAAGTAAAGCTTTCATAGGCGGGCAGGCGGCTTCGATACTGCCATCCTCAAAATAGCTTTTGGCAACCCGCTGCTGAGCTTCAACAATATTATTCATACCGTCAATAAATGAGTCGGTATCCTGTATCTCAGGCCGTAACATTTCCTCGTTAAAGATAGAATTTGGATTCTCAAAAACTCTGCCGAAAAATGTATGAACAAACTTATCTGTAATCCTGTACCCAAGACGGCTGACAAGCACCTTCGTTCCATCCTTTGATTCAAAATCATTCAGCTTTTCAAGATAACCTTTCTCTATCAGGAATTTAGGATTTCTTTCATGTACTGAAAGACGACACCATATTTCAGGGATTAGAAGACTAATATCATGATCTACCCTGAAATTTGGACCAATAAATCCCGCTGCTGTAGAAAAACAGTCATACTCTGTAATTATAAACGAAACCAGCGCATTATTTAAGTCCGTAACCGCACTCAGAGCATTAAAAGGTCCCTTCGTTAAAGCTCCCTCACTGCCTGCCCCTGTAGTTGACGGGGATTTCCCTGTCAGACTACATACAAGCTCCATAAATAACTCCGGCAGTTCCTGATAATGAATTGGATTATAGACCGCAAGAGGTCTTATTTTTGCTACGGCATCACCAGGACTATTACGTCTTCCGGACAGAACCGAATTAACAGGGAAATGAACAGGCTGACTCATTGGAATACGCCTGAATAATCTTGTTCCCATTTCGGCAATATAGCGTTCTTTTGGATTCACAATATCCGGACGGTTCTGAAGGTATCTCATATTTGGCGAAGGTTTTCCATCAACCATTCTTGGATGAGCTGAGGAAACAAAATAGAAATACTCATTCTGTAAAGCTACCGCCTGAATGAATTGTTTCATAGGCTCGGTAAACTTATCCAATTCGATTGCATCCTGAATTAAATTCTGCGCATCCCTGATAGTTAATGGCTCGAAATTCGAAATAAATGTGTTAGGCGAGGACATATCCAGCTCGGCCTGTTTATCATATCCGCGGTAGATTGCTTCGTCAGGACGCTGGAAGAAACGGTACTCACAGTTAGCTACAAATTTTACGCTTGGATTCGTATAATCTGCATTTAATCCGTTAACCTGTTCTGAAGGCACTACGACAGATGCAGTAATATCATCTTCCAGTTGCAATTTATCAGCCGAAATAAAATCCTGTCTTAATTTAAATGTCCGCCATGATTTATCCTTCTGCAGACCAACTCTAAGATAACTGGCAACAAGTTTGCGGTTTTTATATTTAAGTTCATTGCCAGGATTACCGTTAACAATATCCACACTAAAATAATCACGCCAGTTTCCTCCCCAGTCCTCTCTATAAAATCTTTTTATTATAAAGACCAGTCCCTTAATATACTGAGGAATATCCATTAACCAGGTATTATATTCCTCTGTGAAATCAGTCTGCGATGGTGTCAGCATCTTAATAACTGAGCCTAATGATCTTTTCGTACTTAAAAGCGGGCGGCTGCTTTCATCTTTAGGTTTTGGATTAATATAACGTCTGCTGTAATCATAATTAATTATCTCACCGACAAAATCAAGATCATTCTTAAAGTCAGCAATAAAGAACGGACCGATTAATATCGAATTAGAAATTGATTTCGATATTTCCGACTTCCCCCCCCCTGAAACTGTAGATGGCTTATGACAAAACGTACCTTCAGCAGCCGTTCCCACAAGCCTCCAGGTCGGCACAGCCGGATTTTTCTCAAGTCTTATCTTATAACCAGCAGGAAGTATATATGTATTAGATGGCAAAAGCTTAATTGAATGTTCCTGTTCTCCCTTAAACCATTTAACGCTCTGCTCATTAAGATTAATTTTCACATCTTCGGGCACATAAATAATGCCCGGAAAAATTTTATCTATACCGTAGCCCTGCGGTTTAAAATCGATAAAGCCATTAAACAGCTTAATCATATCATTAAATGTATGATTATCCTTCCTTACCTGATTATCATCATGGAATTCATCGCCAAGATTATAACTTGGGAAGGCAATAGCTCCGCCGGCATGTTCTTCCTCGCAGTTGCCAAAAAGATTAGCAGCATAGCTGATCTGAGTCTTCACTTCCTTTTTACAATAACCAAAATAATTATCTGCAATAACAGTAACAATAATACCTTCTTCATTACGGCATGTTATCTTAAAGGCATTCCCATTATTATACTTTTCATCCTCATTTTTCCAGCACATTCCATCCCTTTTCTGACGCGCTGTTGCCTCATTGAAATTAGGAAGTCCGAGTTCCTTCCTGGTAAGTGTAGTCAGATGCGGTGCTAAAATAATACATCCGGTATGCCCCGTCCAGTGTTCGACATCCAGTCCGGCATCATTTGCCGACAGATATGGATCACCGGCATTTCCGAAGATGGATTCGACAAAATCAAGATTACTTATCAGATTACCAGGCGCAAAGAATCTTATCTCCATTGTTTTTTCTGCGGAATAACCCTGAACTTCAGGCGATACAACAGGCCGCAAAAGCAAGGAAACAAACAATTCAGCCTGCTCGGGCTGAGATGAAGTAAACGGAATCTTCATCAGTTCCTTTGGAGGATGAAGCGCATGAAATAATAATGACGCAAATACATTCTTCGGAACAGCAAATTTATCATCCGGAACAGGCAGTCCGCCTTCGGAAATATGAAACACACCATTGGTCGTGCGCCTGTCATTCTTTGGGTTATGAAGCACTCCCTGCTTAATCTTGTAAGAACTTATAATATCGGAGATAAACTCATCCTTATCGGGGGGAACCGATAAAACGCGTGCAATGCCGTGGCAGTCGAGTATAAATGTATTAGCCGGCAACCTTACCTGTTCACTTAAATGAAGGTCGTTCAAATAGCTGTCTATAAAATTCTGTATCCGCTGGTCTGCCGGACAAAGATAATTTGAAAGCAGACGGTTTTTTTCCTGATGATTTGCAATTAAATCATGCGCAATATCTATAAACTCAGAATCCGACTCGCTCCCATAAACCGGAAGTCCCAAGGCTGCAAGTTTAAGATTAATATACTGTATCAGCTTATCATCGTTTCTGTTTGCAACATCAGATTTAACATTAAATCCAAGCGCTCTCTTAAGATCCATATTCTTTTCCTCTGTAATAGTTAAAAAACATAAAAAATCGTATTATTAAATAACCAAAATATTATTCCTTTTCAAGTTGCATTAAACCACATTATTTGCATAGCCCTGTTTTTATACAAATTTAACAGTTATTTAATTCTAAACAGTCAGCTTAATCAATGGCAGATATATATAATGAATCCCCGGACACTAATAACAACTCATTCAGCTATCCCTCAGCTATCCTGAAAGCCTCTGTAATAAAAAACCGGACTAAAAAAGTAAAAAAGTTTTTGTGTTCTTGGAGAAAATGGTTATATTTGTAAACATTTTTAAGGGCAGATAGCTCAGTCGGTAGAGCAAAGGACTGAAAATCCTTGTGTCGGCGGTTCAATTCCGCCCCTGACCAC
>JBAXDX010000080.1:0-13508 GCA_037140715.1 Ignavibacteria bacterium | reverse complement strand
ACTCTGCAATAGTCAGACAGGTATTAGCAGAAATCTTGGAATCTGATCCAATGATTGAGGTGATAGGCACAGCGGCTGACCCCATAATCGCAGCAAAAAAAATCAACGAAGAGGTTCCGGATGTAATCACACTTGATATTGAGATGCCGAATATGGATGGTTTGACATTTCTGCATAAAATAATGTTACAGCATCCAATACCGGTAGTAATGTGTTCATCACTTGCTGAAAGCGGGTCAGCTTCCGCTTTGAAGGCTCTCGAATATGGAGCTGTTGATATAATTACAAAGCCCAAAGTGGGGACAAAGAAGTTTTTTGAAGAATCAAAAATATTTATCTGTGATGTAGTAAAAGCCGCTACAGCAATAGACCCCAAAAAACTGCGTGTCCGGCATTATGAAGTACAGCCAAAGCTGACAGCGGATGTAATAATTTCAAAGGCAAAGAATCATGCGATGATTCAGACTACGGAGAAGGTGGTTGTAGTCGGTGCATCAACAGGCGGGACGGAGGCTCTTAAAGTTTTTCTTGAGTCCTTTCCGCTGGATGCTCCGGGTATAGTCATAGTACAGCACATGCCTGAAAATTTTACAACTGCATTCGCAAAGAGATTAGACGGGATATGCAGGATATCAGTAAAAGAAGCCGTAAACGGGGATACAGTAATAAGAGGACGCGCGCTGATAGCACCGGGTAATCATCATACGCTGTTAAAAAGAAGTGGCGCACGATATTACGTTGAAATAAAAGAAGGTCCGCTTGTCTGCCGTCACAGACCATCGGTTGATGTTCTGTTCCGTTCAGCAGCCAGATACGCAGGTAAGAATGCCGTAGGGATAATAATGACGGGAATGGGAGATGATGGCGCGAGGGGAATGAAAGAGATGAAGGATGCGGGAGCTTATACGATTGCGCAGGATGAAAAATCATGTATCGTTTTCGGCATGCCGCAGGAGGCTATTAAGCTAGGCTGTGTTGATAAGGTTTTATCACTTGAAAAAATAGCGATGGTAACGTTAGCAGAGTGTAATCGGTAATGATAAGGAGGGATGACAAATTCCCCTCTTGGTTGATTTTAGAATAAAAATAAAAATCGTAATAGTAAAAATTGGTATATTATACTGACTGTAATTTTCTTAATTGTTTCAGGGGAAATGAGTATGATTAACAGGAGAATTTGTCGGACATCCATTAAGAATAGCGAAAGGTTACATCAATATAACTGACTCTGTCGCTGGTAAATTACAGGTAATTACTCACTATAAAAAACAACATAGAACCGTTAAATTTATAACAGTTTAATGTATGAAGGTCTTAGCTGAATGAACAATATCTTAATTGTTGAAGATGAGAGAATAGTAGCCTTTGATATAAAGCGAAGGCTGACTAATCTGGGGTATAATGTTGTTGCCGTAGTATCTACAGGAGAAGATGCGATTGAAAAGTCCGGCAAACTGATGCCCGATCTGGTTCTTATGGATATTATGCTTAGTGGAGAAATAGACGGGATTCAGGCGGCAACTCGAATCAGGAATAAGTTTCTTATTCCAATTGTATTTCTTACGGCTTTTACAGATGAGAAAACCCTTCAGCGTGCGAAAGTGGCGGAGCCGTTTGGATATATTCTAAAACCCTTTGAAATAAGGGACCTCAGAGGCACAATAGAAATTGCGCTCTATAAATCTGATACACAGAAACAGCTTAAGGAAAGCGAGCAGTGGCTTCAGACAACTCTCAACAGTATTGGGGATGCCGTCATAGCATTGGATAATGATGGAAAAATAAAGTTTATGAATCCCATAGCTTCGAAGTTGCTGACCCGGTCTTTTGAAGAAAGCCAGGGACTAATGCTTGATGATATTTGTGAGATTATTCATGAAATTTCAGATGAAAGTCTGATTTGCAGTTTAATAGACATTGCAAATAATAATTTTGATAATCTTTTAAACAGCAAGGTCTTAATAATTGGAGATACCAGAATCCCCATTGAAGAAAACCGTGCAGAAATAAAGAATGAAACGGGAGAAGTCATCGGTGCAGTTATTACATTACGAAATATCAGTAATAGAAGAACTATCGAATCATCGATTATTGCTTCGAGGAATTATTATTTGAGTCTGTTTGAGGAATTTCCTGCGTTAATATGGCGCACAGATATAAAGGGGCAGTTTAATTATTTCAATAAGACGTGGCTGGATTACACAGGCAGGAATATTGAAGAGGAGATTGGATACGGGTGGCTTAATTATATCCATTCGGATGACATTGGATCATTTCGGATGGCATTTGATATGGCTTTTGAGAATAAGTCGAATTTTGAGGGAGAGGTAAGGATACTTAACAACGAAAATAAATACAGGTGGATAGATTGCTTTGGTGCACCATATTTCGATCTCTCTGGTAATTTCATGGGATTTATCGGAGCGAGTTTCGATACTACATCGCGCAAATTAATGGAAGAGGAATTGAAAAGCTCAAAGAATAAGGCGGTTGCCGCAAATAAAATAAAAAGTGACTTCCTTGCTAACATGAGTCATGAAATCCGCACGCCAATGAATGGAATATTAGGGCTTGCTGATATAATGATGGACACGGAACTTGATTCAGAACAGCGAAGCTATCTGGAGATGCTTAAAAATTCGGCATATACTCTGCTTAATTTATTAAACAGCATACTTGATTATTCAAAGTATGATGCAGGAAAACTTAAACTTGAGACCAGTAAGTTTAATCTTAGTACATTGATAGATGGGTCGGTTAAGCTATTCCTGCCTGAGGCGGTAAATAAATCAATTCAGCTTGAGTATAAAATTGAGGATGGAGTTCCCGTTGAGATTATTGGCGACCATCATAGACTTAAACAGGTATTGATAAATCTTTTAAATAATGCCATTAAGTTTACGGAGAAAGGGAATATAAGTCTGACGGTCTGTCATGAAATAAAAAAAGAGTACGATGCTAATGGAATAATACCGCTTCATTTTACCATCAGCGATACCGGGGTTGGTATAAAGGAAGATAAGATAGGTATTATTTTTGAGAGTTTCATACAAGCAGAGAGTTACTCGACAAAGAGATATGGCGGAACCGGTCTTGGACTGGCTATCGCAAAACAGATAGTCGAAATGATGAATGGAGAAATATGGGTTGAGAGTGTTTATGGTAAAGGAAGCGCTTTTCATTTCATCTCAAATTTTGAGACTATTAGTAATTAAAAACGAATTAAATTGTAACAGCTAATTAGACAAATAAAAACAGGGGTTATAAATAATGCGAACACTCATAGTAGAAGATGATTTTATCAGCCGGCTTGTGTTACAAAAAATGTTGTCCCAGTATGGGCATTGTGATATAGCAGTTAATGGCAGGGAAGCAGTCACAGCTTTCATATTCTCTCTTGACAGGGAAGAATATTATGATCTTATCTGTCTCGATATAATGATGCCAGAGATGGACGGGCTTGATGCGTTGAAGATTATAAGGAAAAAAGAAAAAGAGAAGCAGATACCGCCTCAGAAGGAAGCTAAAATCATTATGACTACGGCTTTAGATACGCCCAGAGATGTAATGGAAGCTTTTTATGAAGGCGGTTGTTCATCTTATATTGTTAAGCCTATCGAGAGGAAAAAACTCCTTGACATTATCAAGGGATTCAGGCTGATTGAATAAGAGTAAGACAGGATTGTGATTAAGAAATTATGGTTATTTGTAATATTTAATCGATTATAAAGGTTTATCTCTATATGGAAGAGGGGATTCTCTACGTTGATCCGTTGCCAAAGCAGAAGACTAATATTCTGATTGTTGAAGATTCTTCAATTGTGGCAATGCAGATAAAACATTTGCTAACTAACATGGATTACAATGTCCTTGGGATTGTAAGTACTGGCGAGATGGCGATCGAACGCGCATCGAAGAACCGTATTGATCTTGTTCTGATGGATATCAGGCTTGAAGGGAAAATAGACGGTATCGAAACCGCGATGGTATTAAAGGATAAGTATAATCTTCCCGTGATCTATTTGACTGCTTATTCGGATGACAATACATTTAGCCGTGCAAAAGAAACAGACCCTTTTGGATATATTCTTAAACCTTTTGAATCGAAAGAGCTTAAAACTGCTGTCGAAATAGCGCTCTTTAAACATGGAATTGAGAAAAAATTAAAACAATCAGAGGAACTTTACAGAACTCTGGTTGAAAATACACATGACGGCATTCTGATTATCTATAATGGAAAAATTGAGTTTGCCAATGATGCTTTTACGCAAATGCTTGATTATGAGCCGGGTCAGGTTATTGCTATGGAGTTTTTTGAACTGCTTGATAAAGAGCAGCTGTCAATTCTTGATGGACAGTTTAGAAAAATCATAGATAACAGCACGACCAAAACTGAATATGAATTAACATTTATTAAAAAAGATAATTATAATACTGTAGTAACAGATACCAATTTTAACGCGATAGATTATCATGGAAAAAGGGTAGTTATCTGTACTGTAAAAGATATTACGGAGCAGAAGAAAGCTCAGGAAGTACTTAAGAGAAGTGAAGAGAGCCTGAGAGCTAAGCTGGATTATTTTTTATCTACGCGATTAACAATTGACGACATTAACCTTGCAGAATTAATTGAACTTGAAAAGCTTCAAAAAATTCAGGATATATTTGCAAATACATTTGGCGTTGCTTCAGTTATTACGGATGTTAATGGGAATCTGATAACCGAGCCAAGCAATTTTAGCAATCTGTGCAAGATGATCAGGTCTAATCCTGTCGGGAAACAAAAATGTACAGAGTCTGACAAATTGCTTGGTGAAATGGCAAAAAAAGGTGCCCATCCGGTTCAGCATTCCTGCGCTGCCTGTGGACTAATGAATGCCGCGACTCCGATGTTTATAGGAGAAAGGCATTTGGCAAACTGGATGGTGGGGCAAATCAACTGTATTGGTCTGACCGAGGATAAAATTACTGAATTTGCCATCGAAATTAATGCGGATCCTGTAAAGCTTGCCGAAGAGTTTAAGAAGGTTAAAACTCTGGATGAACAGTCATTTCAAAATATTGTAAATATGATGTGGATATATTCGCAGGAAATCTCTTCTCTTGCTTATAATAATCTTCTTTTGAAAAAGGAGTTGTTTGAAAAGAAGAGAACGGAGAATGATTTATTCAAAAGCGAAGTAAAAAACGAAGCTATACTTAAAGCAATTCCGGATTCACTTTTTGAAATTAAACCGGATGGCTCGTACAAGTGTCTGCAACTTTCCAATATTTCCGAGAACTATTTTCTTGGACGGTTCAATGATATTAACAGTAATATTATTAATGATTTCCCAAAGGGAATTGCTGAACTGATGCTTAAGAATGTTAAGAAGGCAATTCTTACTCACTCTTTCCGAAAATTTGAATTCTCGTATGAAGCTCCTGACCAGACACATTATTACGAAGTCCGTGTAGCTCTTATTGAGAATGATGAAACTCTTGTAATGATACGGGATATAACGGATAAGAAAAATTCTGAAGCTGAACTGATAAAGGCAAAGGATGAGGCTGAAAGTTCAGACCGCTTAAAATCGGAATTCCTCGCGCAGATTTCGCATGAAATAAGGACTCCTATTAATGCAATCTTAAGCTTCAGCTCATTGCTTAAAGAGGAACTCGAAGAACAGCTCACAGGCGGACTTGCCGACAGCTTCAAGATAATAGATAAAGCGGGGAGAAGGCTGATTCGAACGATTGATGAGATACTTGAGATGTCCCAGCTTCAAACGGGCAATTATGAAATTAACATTTCAAAGATAAGCCTGGCTCAGGAAGTGCTTAATAGTCTGCTCAGGCAATTTAATTATCAGGCAAAGGAAAGTCATGTTGACCTGAAATTTGAAAATAGACTGAAAGAAGATGCTGTAGTCAGCTCCGACAGATTTATGGTAACCCAGATATTCACAAATCTGATTGATAATGCTATAAAATATACACCAGAGGGGCAGATTGAAGTAATCCAGTATAAGAATGCGGAAGATAAGATATGTGTAGATGTAACTGACACAGGTATAGGCATATCCGAAGAATTCATTCCCAAGCTTTTCAGTCCGTTTCTGCAGGAAGATGCCGGCTATACGAGACGCTTTGAAGGCAACGGTCTCGGTCTTGCTATTATAAAACGGTATGCTGACTTAAATAACATTCAGATAAGGGTTAAAAGCAGGAAAGGTTTTGGTTCCTGCTTTACTGTTATTTTCGGATAGCGGATTACGTCCGGAATAAATTAAATCATACATGAAGGCAGCCGGCATGGATGCACGCTATGTAATACAAAATGTATAATCCACAGTATTTTATTGTCTGGTATTGACGAATAAACCATTGTCATAATTGTGTTTTCTGTTGAATATACTCTGTCCCGCCCGCCTTTTTTCTCGTATTTATCAGTTACTTCGAATGGAAATACACTTCATAGAACTCTTTAGATAATCTATCTGCAAAAAATTTCTTATTTGGTCGCTTCTTGTTAATAAGATATCGGGTGTCATCTTTCCCCTTTTTACTCAATACATATAGTCCATTTTACTATGTTAGTGACATTAATGGTGAAAAGGGAACAACAATATCTCAATCCATGTCAATGGAATGCGGAAGGTTGATATCTTTTGTCCCGGCGGGGTAATACTTCGCGGCCGGGGATTTACCTGATGTAAAGGTGTTCTGTCTTATTGTATTTCAGCCGGCAGTTTCTGAATGCAGCCAGCGTTTGAAATACATTTCCGATTAAATTCTTAAACATACTCTTACCCGCTTCCGGGTAAATGAGTATGATTAATGTTATGATTAAGATTAAGAGGGAATTTGTCGTATAACCATTGATATTTTAGTTCAGTCCGCACATATCCGATCCGCAACCGCCGTGGGAATCCATTGCGGGACAGCTTCCGCCTGAGCATGAGGCAGCTCTTTTTGACGAACCTGAAAAACCTGCGGGAGTGAAGGTGCTTAGCAGCTTTTTATTATTTGCCGAGTTACATTTAGGGCAGATGACTTCTTCTCTGCATTCACTCGATTTATGTAATACTTCAAATTTCTGGTTACAATCTTTACACTGATATTCAAAAATGGGCATCTGGTGGTTCTCCTTAGTTTATAAACTGGGTTATATTAAATATTTTATCAGCAAGAGAATGACAATCGTTACTCATTAAGTCCCAGAGACGAAAGCAGACGGTCATGCGCCTCTTTGGGAAGTTCGGCATTGTAGTTCTTATAAAATGATATTGTTGTTTCGACTGATTTAGAATAACTTTTACAGCAGTTGCAGCCTTCGAGGTGCGACTTTATAGCTATACATCTGGGGGAATTAAGGTCTTCGCCGAGGTTATCGCAGATATGGTTAATAACTTCTTTGCAGGTAATTTTATCTTCCATTTTGGAATGTCATATTTAGTTCGTTTCTTAGAAATGCCCTTGCCCTATGAAGGCGTGATTTAACGGCAGGAACTGAAAGGTCTGTTATTTTGCCTGTTTCTTCGGTAGAAAGTCCCTCAACATCTCTTAACAGAAAGACGACCCTGTAATCAGTCGGCAGTTTTTCTATAGCTTTATCGAGGACGGCCTTCAGTTCGCTATTTTCGGTGATTGTTTCCGGAGATACGGACCAGTCGGTGATACTGTTCTCATCGATATTAGCTTGGTCGTCATCGAATGAATTACCATCGAACTTCTTTGCCGAGCGTGCGGCCATCAGGCAGTGATTAGATACAATAGTATAAAGCCATGTAGAGAGTTTGCTTTTGTTATCGAACTGTTGCAGGTTTTTGATCATACTGAAGAAAGTTTCCTGCATTGTATTTTCCGCTTTGTCGCGGTTCCGGCATATTTTAAAGGCAAAATTATAAACCGTCTGCTCATATTTTCTGACCAGTTCGGAAAGTGCCCTGCGGTCGCCTGACCGTGCCATAATTATTAACTCTTGTTCGTCCATTTTTATGTTGTTTATCTGATGATTAATTTTACAAAAGGGTTCGCCGGTCCTAGTTTCAGATTGCATTTAGCAATCTTTTTTATTATTCTTGCGGACAGATTATCACTTTGTTATCATTTATTCCGGAGTGCAGAATTTCGGTTTCAATTTCTTTTTTTATTATTATACTTATTGTCAGTTATTTATAACCAAAACAGATTATAATATGTTTCCACAATTGTTAGCTATCCTAAAAGAAAATAAACTCTTTAATAAAGTTAAGGATTCTGAACTTAACTTTCACATTAGTCTTGAAAATTTAATAGAAAAAAAGCACGGAGATATAATTTACAGGGAGGGAGATGCAGGGCACAGCGTCTATGTGGTAATTTCCGGCTTAGTGGAAATTGAGAAATCGCATATATCCGGAACTCCTGCAAAGGTTATTGTACCCAAAGATGATTTTTTTGGTGAGGAAGATTATCTCGAATACATGCCGCGTACATCCACAGCGCGTGCTGTTGAGGACTCAAATCTTGTAAAGCTGGATGCTGAATTGTTAGTTACCCTCTGCAATGTTGAGCAGTTTATGATTAATATACGCCGGCAGTCAGGGACAGCAGTTTCAGCTTTTGCCGACCCGGCTGAGTCTGATATTAATGATGATTTTGAACCGGAAGATATTTCAGGTTATGATTTTAAGAAAGTGCCGGATAAACCTGAAGATATTCCATATATTCAGGAAGCTCCGGTATCAGAAACCGCCAGTCCGGCAGATTCAGATGAAATAACGGCTGGTCAGCTAAAGCTTATAATGCAGGCGGCTCAGCTGGTTAACTCAAACATTAGGATTGATGACCTGCTTCAGATAATCGTTGATGCTTCAAGAAGCCTTGCCTCCGCTGAACGTGGCACGCTTTATCTTGTTGATAAGGAGAAGAATGAGTTATGGTCTAAGATTATCGATGGAAAAGGCATTTCCGAGATAAGGCTCAGGATGGGCGAAGGCATAGCGGGTCAGGCGGCAAAAAACCGTGAGATAATAAATATTAAAGATGTTTCGCAGGATCCGAGATTTAAGAGCAGGATTGACCATTCCTCCGGCTTTGTTACAAAGAATATGCTCTGTTTTCCTATAGTGAATAAGACTGACGAGGTTATTGGTCTGCTTCAACTGTTAAACAGCACCAGGGGAGAGTTCACAAAGCGCGATGAGGAATTTCTTTCTATGTTATCAGTTAATGCTGCTATGGCTTTGGAAAATGCAGAGCTGGTTGAGAGGCTTCTGCAGACCGAACGTGTTACTTCGCTTGGGAAAATGGCTAACTTCCTGATTCAGGATATTAAGAAACCGGTACTTGTAAGCAAGCGTTACGCCGAGCATTTAAAGACAAAGGAACTGACTCCTGATGTTATGCAGGTAGTTAATATGCTTCTTGAACAATTAAACCATGTAGCCGACCTGGTTCAGACAACTTCGAGTTATTCTGATGGCAGGGTAGTACTTCATTCGGTTGTCTGCAGGATGAATGAGACGCTTGTCTCCGTATTTGACAAGCTTGTTCCGGCTATAAAAATCAGGAATTGTGATATAATTAAGCAGTATGATAAAGAAGCTACAGTTAAACTTGACCGGAAGGAGTTTTATCAATGTTGTATGCACATTATCCGCAATGCCTGCGATGCTATGCCTGATGGCGGGAAGATTTTTGTAACGACAAAGAATAAGAAAACGTCAGTGGAGGTTTCTTTTAAGGATAACGGTCCTGGTATTCCGGACAGCATAAAGGATAAGATATTTGATCCGTTCATGTCGCATGGAAAAACCAATGGTACAGGTCTTGGGCTTTCAATTACAAAGAAAATAATCGAAGATCACGGCGGGACAATTACAGTTGAAAGCGATCTTGGTGAAGGCACGACTTTCACTATCAGCATTCCGGTTGCGGTCGGGAAATAATGATGTCAGCATGTTGTCAATCACGATGAATTATAATCTGGTTACAATACTTGGGGCAACGGCTGTCGGCAAGACTTCTCTTGCAGCTAGGCTGGCTTACGAATTTAACGGAGAGATAATATCAGCCGATTCGCGTCAGGTTTACAGGGGTATGGATATCGGTACCGGTAAGGATCTGAAGGATTATCTTGTTGACGGGCATGTTATTCCTTATCATCTGATTGATATTATCAATCCGACAGAAGAATATAATCTGTTTTTATTTCTTAAGCATTTCTATTGTGCGCATGAACAAATCACGGGTAACGGAAAGCTTCCCTTCCTTGTGGGCGGTACAGGACTTTTTCTTAACTCGGCTCTTTGCGGTTATACCTTAAAAGAAGTGCCGGGTCAGGCGGGGTGTCAGCTGTTAAGTTCTCTTTCAACCGATGAATTGAAAGAGAGATTAATTAAGCTTAATCCGAAACTGCATAACACGACTGATCTTATAGAAAGGGAAAGAATCATTAACGCGATACTTGTGGCTGAAGCGGAGGAGATAGAGCATTCGGTGAAGAGAATAAAGATTACTCCGCTTGTTATCGGCATCGACATGGAGCGCGATAAAATTAAGGAACGCATTACTTTCAGACTAAAAGAACGACTACGAGCCGGAATGATTGACGAGGTAAAGAGTCTTATTGATAATAAGGTCAGTTATGAGAAGCTGAAATTCTTCGGACTTGAGTATAAGTTCGCTGCCAGATACCTGCTGGGGGAACTTAATTACAATGATATGCAGCAGAAGCTGAATAGTGCCATATATAATTTTGCAAAACGGCAGATGACATGGTTCAGGAAGATGGAGCGTGAAGGGGTTATTATCCACTGGATTCAGGGAGGGGATATTGACGAAGCCAGAAAAATCATTCTGAATGCCTGAAGTTTTTCATAATCATACCCGGGTTATGATAATCCTCAGACATTCTAAAAGCGGATACATTATTGAACACAGCAAACAATTCAAATCTCATTCCTGACGAAGTTACCCGGTACCTGAAAAAATATTCCCTTGCAGACTGGCATATTGAGATGAACGGTGGCAGTTCATGCAGCATGTCCGTTGTCATTCCGGCGATTATGGAATATGAGAATGCGCGTGCACTTCTGTTATCATTAAGCCGGAATGATGCTAAATATTTCGGTGTAACGCTTATTCTTTTTGTAGTTAATAACCGCGCTTCTGCTTCTGACGAAATCCGTAACGATAACCACCGGCTTATGATACTGCTCAGGAATATAATTAATCAGCGGACGGGAGTTGACGAGCTATCTGATTTAGTTATATCGTCTGGTTTAAAGTCCGGGTTAGTCGATGCTTCTTCCGCAGGATTTGAGCTTCCGGAAAAGGATGGCGGTGTCGGACTCGCACGCAAGATTGGAATGGACCTGTCTCTTTCTGTCTTTGACTACCGGACTAATGTAAAAAATATACTTGTCTGCCTTGATGCCGATTGTACTGTTGATGAAAATTACCTGAGCGCGATTTATTCTGCTTTCCAGGAGGAAAAATTTTCAGCCGCCACGGTTAATTTCCTTCATGAGTCCGCCGGCGATGGAGAAGCTGCCGAAGCTATTACATGTTATGAGATATTCCTGCGCTACTATGTGTTCGGACTAAAGTATGCCCGTTCTCCTTACGCCTTTCATACTATTGGTTCAACAATGGTCTGTGATTATGAGAGCTACATTAAGACAGAAGGGATGAACAAGCGCAAAGCGGCTGAAGATTTTTATTTTATGGAGAAGCTGGCTAAGACTACTTTCATCAACAGGATAAACTCTGCGGTGGTTTATCCATCATCCCGCGGTTCGTGGCGCGTGCCGTTTGGTACCGGTCAGAGAGTTAACCGTCATCTGTCCCGTGTTCGGGATGAGTACCAGTTATATGCGCCTGAGTCATTCAGAATACTAAAGGAGTGGCTTGAGATTTTCGACAAACAGACTGACTCCTCTGCCTGTTTTGAAGATGCGCGGAAAGTTAGTCCGGCACTCTATGATTTTCTTTACTCTCAGAATTTCGAAGACGACTTTCGGAAGATATTAAGCAATTCAAAAACGGCGGGACAGCTTCAGAGGCAGAAGCGGAGCTGGTTTGACGGCTTCAGGACTTTGAAACTGATTCACTACCTGCGTGATAACGGTTATAATCAGGTGAATACTTTTGACGCTCTCGATGAACTTTTCAGAATGTGTAATTTAAGTATTTCCATTCACAGAGATAATCCCATACCGGATTTATCAGTTCAGAAAGAATATCTCAGGCAGTTGCGTACAGTCTAATAATTGTTTCAGCGGTTTCACAAAATAAGGGGTGGCTTTTATCTAAGTTCTAATTTTACTAATTTTGTCCTTTCTAAAATATAATCAGGGATAAGATGTTTTCAGTAATAGCATATCTTTTTGCAATAGTACTTGCCAATATGACAGTTTTCTGGTTTGGACCGGTAGCGACACCAGTCAACGCGTTTTTTTGTATCGGACTGGATTTAACGCTTAGAGATAAGCTTCATGACAGATGGATGGATAACAATCTGTGGCTTAAGATGTTTGCTCTTATTGTCTCAGGTTCCGTTGTTACATTTATTATTAACCGGAATGCCGGGCACATAGCGCTTGCCAGCGTTACAGCCTTTGCTGTGGCGGCTCTTGCCGATGCTTTGGTTTATACGTTACTGCATAAAAAATCCTTTATGGTCCGCTCAAACGGTTCGAACCTTGCGGGAAGTTTTCTTGATTCAATTCTCTTTCCAACGATTGCCTTTGGCGTACTGATGCCGTGGGTGATATTATGGCAGTTCCTTGCCAAGACAGGGGGCGGATTTGTATGGTCGCTTATTCTGAATTATGGAAAGAAGAGAGCAAAACTAAATATGTAGGCAGGCTGTGGTCTGGTACTGTCAGCTAATGCAGCAACCCCATCGGCTGACTGACAGCCATGTGAGCGATATTTTTTCTTAATCTTACTCATGTTATGCAAAATTGTCAGAACTGTGATTCTTTTGATTCTGATGATTTTTATGATAACGCAGGTCATTGGACAGGTAAAGGCAGAGATAAAGGCAAAGAGAACCCCGCGGGATATATCGTGTTTTACTTTGCCTTTACCTTTGCCTCCAATGCTGTCAGGTTAACGCCATATTGCGCCCTTGCAGGGCTTATGGATTTTTATTTTGTTTTGTTCGATGGGCGGTTGCCCATCGCTGATATATTTTGCCCCTTTCAGGGCAAATGCAAATAATAAATCACCAGTTCCCGACACCCAAAGCCCTGTAGGGGCGTGATATATTAGCGATGTGGCAACGCCCATCGGGGGGAAATGACACGAACGAAACAAAAAAACCGCACACACAACACACCGTTAACATGACAACATCGGGGAATATTCGCGCCATCCCATCATATCGCTTTCACAGGGCGATGCCCTGTGCTATTATATTATGCCCCTTCAGGGCAGACACAAATAATAAATCACCAGTTCCCGACACACCGCAGTCCTGAAGTCTTGCGCGGCTCTCCGAGAGTCTCGCGTCATGCTCAGAAAACCATGTGAGC
>JBAXDX010000079.1:0-13625 GCA_037140715.1 Ignavibacteria bacterium | reverse complement strand
ACACTAAAAGAGTCAAAGAATACACTCAGAGAGTCAAAGAATACACTCAGAGAGTATTCTTTGACTCTTTTAGTGTATTTCCCGGAGTTTTTTAAGCAAACTGCTGATTCCGCATCATGGCATCCTGATTGAACCCAGGTTAATCTGGATAAAAAGTTGAATTTATAACAGTTGCATCCGAATAAGTCCCATTGCTTTTATTTAAGCTCCACAATCGTAATACCATCCCCGCCATGCTCTATACCGGCAAAATAGAAATTTTTAACATTCTCATGCCTGGAAAGAATATCCTTTACAACCTTCTTTAATACTCCCGTTCCTTTTCCATGTAATATTTCTACCCTTGCCAGTCCCGCCTGATTCGCATTATCTAAAAACTTAGTAACTTCAAATTCACTTTCCTCAGCACGCCTGCCTCTGATATCAATCATATAATCTGCGTTAGTCATGAACTGATTTCTATAATCATTCACCTCTTCAGCATCTTTTTCCTTTGCCGGCAAAATATCTGATATCTTTAATTGTAGCTTAATATTGCCGACAAGCACCGTTACCTTATTCTTCTCATGATCAATCTCTGTAATTTTCCCTGAAGTCGGGGAATTCTTTAATGTCGCATAATCACCCGCCGAAAATACAAAATTTTTATCGACTGAATCAACAGGCTTTTCTGATTTTAGAACTTTGCTGGATTTCTTTAAAACTTCAATCTCTTGTTTAACCGCTTTAATAACCTCACTGCTGGCATTGGATTCTCTGATAGTCTTTATGGACTGCTCAATTTTCTTGTTCACATTTTTAAGATAATCTTCTGCTTCAGACTTAGCCTTAAAGATTATTTCCTTTTTATGTAACTCAAGATTTTCAATATTATTCTGATAAAGTCTGGAAAGACCTTTTAATCTGACATTCTCAATCTCAGAAGTTTTAAGTTTTTGCTCAAGAATTTTTGAACGATTCTCAAGTTGAATAAGAAAATCCTCTACTCTCATCTTATCCGTATCAAGATAACTTTTAGCAAGTCCAAGAAAATTCTTATCAAGCCCGATTCTTTCAGCTACTTCAAAAGCATAACTTGAACCCGGTACTCCCTGTTTGAATAAATAAGTCGGAGCAAGCTGTTCGGTATCAAATTCCATTGAAGCATTCTCAAAGCCTTCCATTTCATTTGCAAATATCTTTAGACTTCCGTGATGAGTAGTCGCAAGTACAAGCGATTTCCTTTTCTGCAAAGTTATCAGCGTTGACATTGCAAGCGCAGCTCCCTCAGCCGGATCAGTACCTGTTCCAATTTCATCAAGTAGCACAAGAGATGATTCCCCCGCATTATGAAGTATTCGTTTGATATTTGACAGATGAGAACTGAATGTGCTCAGGTCATCTTCAATTGACTGCTGGTCGCCAATGTCAATTAGTATATCGTCTATAAAATGAATATTGCTGTCGGGACTTGCAGGAATATGTAGCCCCGATAAAGCCATCAGAACAAGCATACCGGCAGTCTTAAGTACAACCGTTTTGCCGCCTGCATTTGGACCGGTAATAAGAATAACATTGTTTGATTCAATGCTAAGATTAAGCGAAACAGTTTTGCTGTGTCCGAGCTTCCTGATTAAAAGCGGATGCCTTGCGTCAAACAGCCTTACGGGTAAATTCTTATCTATACCTGGGAATGAGCCAATTATTTCAAGCGAATATTTTGCTCTTGCAAATATGCTGTCAAGATATGATATCGCGGCAAGAGACCGCTTAAGCTCCTCACCTGCCTCTCCGATTTTTTTTGTAAGCTCTCTAAGTATTCTTTCGATTTCGCGTTTCTCGGCGAAGTTTAGCGATAGAATATCATTATTAAGCTCAAGCGTTTCTTCCGGTTCTATATATACCGTCTGCCCGCTTGAAGATTCAGAATGAACAAAACCCCGCACGCGCTTTTTATGTTCAGCTTTAACCGGCACAACCATACGTCCATCGCGCTGCGTTATATATTCATCACGCGTCAGATATGAGTCGGTCAGGCTCTTAAGTATTTTGTTTATTACCTTGCCTAATGTCTCTTCGGTTCGCTTAATATCCTCACGAATTTCTCTAAGCTTTGGACTGGCACTATCCCGCACTTCTCCTTTTTCATCAATTATTTTTTCTATATGCTGTTCGAGCGCTTTATTTACAAACAGTCTGCTCAGAAAAGTATTCGATATAGTTTTTAGTTCAGGCTCAAACTTCAGGAACTGATACATCCTTCTTGAAGTAACAGCAAGCGAATATATATCAAGTATAACTTTTTTATCAAGTACCGAACCTTCTACTGAGCTGTTTGAGAGGTCATAATTTAAGTCGGGCAGATATATAAATGGAGGGATATCATTTTTAACTAATATTTTTTTTGCTTCAGTAACATAACCGCCTTCAGTTGAAGCCATAAGAGCATCAGGCGCAGGCGATAATTGCAGTATTTCATTTTTCCCCGGCTCCGTTAAAGCATATTTTGAAACGAATTGTAATACCTTTCCAAATTCAAGTTTTTCTAATACGTTTGAGCTTATCATTTATCCTTACTCATTGGATACCTGCGGGTTCTTTATTTTTTTCCGTTTCGCTTTTACTGCTTTGCTCTCCGTCCTTGCGGAAGTATCTGTCTTTTTCTCGCTGTCAGTAATAACTGTTCTTGACTTATCCTTATTTTCAATATATTCTTTAACAAAATCAGTTCCGCCAATCATAAAATCTATTGTTTCGGGCATGACCCTGAACACCGGAGTATAAAGAAATGACCGGGCGACCGTTTCCGGTTTAGGTACCTGAAAGATGTGAAGAAACAAAAAGAAACCGCTGCTAAGAAATAGTATCTGTAATATGCCGGTAAGTCCGCCTAATACCTGATTTGCAAACCCGATAACCTTATCATGCGGATTAATCAGTCTTTTAAGAATGGACGTTGCCGAAATAACAAGAATAAAAATAATAACTCCTGCAACTATTTCAGCAAGGTATTCCTCATGATCCAACAATGGAGAAATAAACCTGCCAAATTTGCCGGAAAGTTTTACAGCGAGAAATATTCCAAGGAATATTCCGCCCAGACCTATAATCTTTCTTATAAGACCATCTTTATAGCCAAAAATGAAACCGGCTACAATAATTCCGATGATTATATAATCTAAGTAATTCACTAATCACCCAGAATTTTTTCAACAATAGATTTAACTAATTTGCCATCGGCTTTTCCTTTAAGCTCTTTCATTGCGGCGGGCATCAGCTTAGCAAAATCAGCCTTTGACCGCGCTCCTGTTTCAACGGCTATCTGCCTGATCTTTTCAGTAATTTCCTCCTCAGTAAGTTGCTTTGGAAGATACTCTAAAATAATATTCATCTCGGCTTCTTCCTTATCTGCAAGATCATCGCGCTTCGCGTTACGGTACTGTTCAATCGAATCCTTTCTTTTCTTTACCGCCGAACTAAGCATACGTATCTCTTCTTCCCCGTTAAGTTCTTTGCCAACACCGCTTTTTTCAAATTCCAGAATAAGCGCTCTGATTGATCTTACAGTTTCAAGTCTGAGCTTGTCACCCGATTTCATAGCAACTTTCAAATCTTCATTAATCTTTTCTTTCAGGTTCATTATGTTTCTCCCAATTTATATTTAAACTATCGCGCTTCACCGGACTATGACGTTCTATATATATATATCACGAAAATAAAGACTCAATATATAGAATATTTGTTTCTGCTCAAAAATGTATAGCGATTCTGTCTTATAACCATAATTTTACCCGCGTTCTATTGCCCTGTAATTACTTCTTTCCCAGCCAGACTTCCGGGTTCTGATTTCTCCGTTCATCCCAGACTTCAAAATGAAGTATGCTCCCCTCTAAGCTCTCGCCTACTTTACCGATCGAGGCACCCGATAATATCTTTGAACCTTCGCTTACATAAATTTCACCGAGGTGTCCGTAAACTGTACGCAGGTTATTTTTATGCGATATGATAAGAATACTGCCATAGCCTGGCAGCCAGTTTACCGTTGAAACTATTCCTTCTGCCGCCGCCTTTACGCCAGCATCGTTATTTGTCCTGATATCTATTCCATAATTAAGCGTAACAGTATTAAGCTTTGCATTGCGGTTTTCGCCAAACTTGCGGATTACTTTCCCATTATCTACCGGCCAGCGCAGTACCCCGTGTCTTATGCTCAGCGACTCAAGTATTTCCTTCGGCTTTGTTTCCTCAGAAACAGACTCTGTCTCTTTTCTAATGATGTCAGACTTCTTATTCATGACAACTGCTTTCTGATTTTTAGCGTTTTCTTCCTGTATGCGTCTGGCTTTTTCCTTCCTTCTGTCTTCTTCTATGAGGCGCGCAATCCAGTTTCTTATTTCACCTTCAGAACGTTTCTTTAGCTCAAGTTCTTTTTTTAGAGAAGCTTTATCATTTCGGAGCAAACCAAGTATCTTTTTGCGTTCGGCTAGTTTCGCCTGAAGTATCTTTTCCTCATCCCGTTTCTCTTCGCCAATTAAATGCTTTTCATCTTTTTTATCTATAAGGTAAGTCTGGAGACGGCTTAATTCGGTTTCATTCTTTTTGAGTTCACCAATATCTCTTTGACGGCGCACGGAAAGTCTCTGCAAATATTTATAGCGAATCAGCGCCTTGTTTATCGAACCCGCATCTAAAATAGCCTTGAGATCATCATTGCGCCCGTATTTATACAAATAAATAATATACCTTGTGTAATTATCTTTCAGCTTCCTGATGACCGTCTCAATATCCGTAATCTTAACTTCGGTAAGCTTAATCTCTTCCTGCATTACAGTCTCTTCAGCACCGATTGAGTTAATCATTTTGTTCAGGATAAGATTCTGCCTGTTGTAGTTCTCAATCAGTTCAATGGATTTTTTCTCTACTCTCACCTTAGCTTTAAATTCCGACTCAAGTTGCCTTATCTCATTTTTTAATTCCGTAAGTTCCGACTTCTTATCATTTATCTTTGATGTCTGTTGCGCACATATTATGTCAGGATTTATCAACAGGATAAACAGAACAAACCTGCCCGCACTCTTTCCGGAGATAATCATATTTCAGTAATCGGACTATAATGATCTACCATTCAACTACCTGAACATCTTCAGGAATACTCATGCTTACCCTGATATTCTGCTTGTTGACTTCAATTTTCCTGTACTCAATCTTCATGCTCTGTTTATCATTTTTCAACTGAACATCTGTCGAATAAGGAATAGAAACGCCCCCCTGCACTTTAAACTTAGTATAACCAATTTGTATTAACAGCTTATCAGTTGAACTGATAAGCTGATAATCCGTTATTACCAGGTCGCGGATACCAATGGTAAATTTATTCATCTGCCCGCTGATGGCATCAATATATGTAAGCACATATTTATCATAAACAATCTCATAGTTATCAGGCTCCTGGGAAAGCCTCTGAGTAAGGTTAACCGCACCGGTAAATGCATCCATGAGATCATCGAAGGAAAGGTTAATCTTGAAAATTTTCTTGAGAACATCGCTGTTGCTTTTGCCTTTATAGACAACGTTGTTCATTATATCATAAAAAGAAAAATTACTATTTGTTACTAAAACCTGAGCCAGATCAATCCCGAACGGACCATAGATTTCGATATAAACCGAATCAGGCTTCTGCAATGCTACTTTAAAGCTTACCGTAGTATTTAATTGTTCAGTATTAATGACAAGGCTTCCGGAACCTTCAAAATTTTTTACCTTGCGCCTGTTAGCTTCAAGCTTTTTTATCAGTCTGTCCGAAGGCAGAGGCTCTCCCATTTCAGCAGACTTAGAAGGAACACAGCCGGTATAAAGAAGCGGAAAAAATATGAGGTTTAATAAAAGTAATACAATGACAGTCTTTTTCACAATTCTCCCTTTTCAATCTTTGTTTTTAATTCAGGATTATCCGCATTAAGCAAAAAAGCTTTCTGCCACATTTCAACAGCGGCAGTTTTGTCTCCTTTCTTATAAAGAATATCGCCAAGATGCTCAATGAGTGTTGGATTATTCTCATCCCTGGCTATTGCTTTCCGCACAAACTCCTCAGCTTTTACATAATCACCAGTTTTATAGCAGACCCAGCCAAAAGTATCGAGATAAGAAGAATTGTCCGGAGCTTTTGAAACGGCTGTCTCAATCATTTTGTACGCTTCATCAAGTTTTACTCCACGCTCGGCAAGCGAGTACGCATAGTTATTCAGAAGCAGACTATTATTTACATCGTTCTTTAATGCCTCTGTATAGGCACTGTCGCATTCTGTCCATTTTTTTTGCGCATTGTAAATAAGTCCCAGCGTGCCAAGCAGATCGGCATTCTTAGGCTCAATTGAAAGCGCCCGCCTGAGATAATTAACCGCCTCGTCCGGTTGTTTTTCCTGACTAAGCACATAGCTGTAAGCAGAAAGCGCTGTAATATCTTTTGGCTCCAGTTCAACCGCCTTATTAAGATAAGGCATCGCCTGCCGGAATTGGTTTAACTGCGAAAATGATAAGCCAAGAAGAAGAGCAATTGAAAAATTATCTGAAAAGAGTTGCGAAGCTTCCAACAAAACAGAAGACGCTTCCTGATATTTTTTTTTGTCAAAATAAAGTCCGCCTAAACGAGCCCACGCATCTGCATTCCAGCGGGCAAGTTCTGTAACTATCTCAAAATTTTTTATCGCCACCGGGTCATCTTTCTCCATCAGGGCTATTTCACCTAATGCCATCTTAACCTTCCAGTCAGCTGAATCTTTGTCCATTTCCTGAAAAAGATTCTTAGCAACAGACAATAATGCTGAATCCTTCCTGGACTGATTAATATATATGACTCCAATCTTAATTTTAATATCCGAAGTTATTTTGGGATGACCCAGCAAAAGAGTAAACTGCCTGTCTGCTTCTTCCCAGTTATCCTGCTGTAAATAAAGTTTTCCCTTCATCTCAGTCAATGATAAATCGTCCGGATAAATAGCCATAGCATTATTAAGCTTTATAAGAGCGATATCATATTTCTTAGCTTTCGTATATATATCAATCAGTAGTTTCTCTATGGCAGGATTCGAAGGTTCAAGAGAGGAAAGTTTCTCTGCAAAGCTTATGGCTTCATCAATATGACCGAGATTTTCTTCTATCTCGGCAATACGCCAAAGTATATCCGGTACTGGTCCAATGTTTTCATAAAATTTTTTATATACATTCAGAGCTTCCAAAAATCCGGATTGTTCGATGAGTATCGAAGCAAGATTATAATATGCGTTTGCGCTGGCTGAGTCAAGTCTTATAATCTTTTCATAGAAAATAGCCGCTGAATCTGACTGATGGACGTTTAAGTATATCCCCGCCAGCAAATAAAGATAATCTGTATTTGAACTGTCAAGCATTACAGCATTTTTTGAATTTGAAAGAGCGTGGGAAAGTTTATTTAACTGCAGGTAATTCTTCCCAAGCGAATAATATATTCCTGCCCTGGGGTCAAGCCTTAGCGCATCCTGATATTCAAGTATCGCCGAGGCATACTCTCCTTTGGCTTCGGCAACGCTCCCCTGCACGAAATATTCCATCGCTTCTTTTATTATTTTTTCATTTCCCGGAGAGTCGCCATTTGGCTGAACGATTCTCTGCGCCTCACCTGAAGAACATCTAAGAAAAAGAAAGGAAAGAATTGATATTATAATTGTCTTTTTTAACATATATCCTGTTTTTTTTGATTTAAATTACGGAAAAATTCCAAGAGAGAATATAGAATTATGGTTTTGAGATAAATTTAACTTAGTTAAATCATGTTACACAAAGATTCCCTTGTAAATTTCTCATTGTGAGACAAAATAATCTATTGTTTGTCGTCATTTCTCATTGAAGAGAATCATAATCCATTGCACGCCGTCATTTTCCATTGAATGAAATTATAATCCATTGCACGCCATTATTTCTCATTGAAGAGAATTATAACCCATAGTTTAAGATGAAATGATCAACTATACTATCATTAGTCTATTTTATGCAAAGAACAGACGCAGTTGCAATAATTGCTGTTTCCGCCCTGAGACGGTTAGGAGTCAGAAAATATCGGGAGTTATTTTCCACAAGGTTAATTTCTGATTGTTCAAGCCCGCCTTCGGGACCGAAAATAAGGCATGATTTTATACCAGGATCAATGGAGAACTCTGTGAATTTCTTGTCTGAGTTTTGTTCAAAAATGATTTTCACCCCGTCTCTTTTTACAATATCATTGACAGAGTCTGAAAATTCAAGCTTTGGGAGATAGCTTCTTATACATTGCTTCATCGAGCTGAGAAGAATTTTATTCCACCTCTCAGCCTTATTCCCTTTGGATACCCCCCGTCTGGCATCGAATATAATAAAATTTGTCAGTCCGAGTTCTACGCATTTTTCAAGGGCAAATTCAAATCTGTCTATGCTTTTTAACTTCGGAATACAGAACCAGACATTCTCAAATTTATTTTCGTAAGTTAATTTATCCTCAATTGATGCTCTTAAGCTGTTTTTTGATATTTCCAATATGTTGCATTTATAAATATTCCCGCAGCCATCGGTTACAAATAATCTGTCTCCAGCCACATGACGCATTACGCGCGTTATATGGCTATGCTCCTGACCGTCCAAGTTTAATTCAGCGCCGATGATTTGCTCTTTTGGCGCATAATACAGCTCAATATTAGAAAGAAAACCCAAGCCCAAATAGAAATTCCTTATGTTGATATTCATCGAACGCAAGCTCGCACCTTAAAATATTATATGGCAGTAATAATATAATAATACCAATGCCGTAACCTGAATAAAAATTCTTGGATATTAAAGCCTCGTTTTTTAGCTGAACACAGCCCGCATCAGTAAAAAAATATGGATATATGCCAATCCGGCAGCTTGTCAGTTTTTGGGGCAGAGGAGGAATATCAATACTTAAATCCCACTCACTTAGAAGCGGATATTTAATTTCAAATGAAGCGATGTATGAATAATTGCCTTCCTTGATTTCATTGGAATGCCCTCTGACTTTTTCGCTGAATCCTAAAAAGGAATGGTCATAAAAAGGGACATTACCAAAACTCAGTCTCGAAGCAAAGCGCCACTTTGCGGACAGTTCGCCAATAAGCTTTATATATTGTCTGTAGTCCGCTGAAAGAATGGAATAATTAATTTTATTTATTCCAAAGCCTTTATATAAATAACTGATTCCGGCAGATAAGCCCGAATCAGGAAATTGCCTAAGATCGCGCGTATCCAATGAATAACTTAGCTGCACATTTGGCACGCGGTCAATCCTTCCCTCTGAGGCAGAAATACCGGAGATATGACGCGGCGTTTCGATATAATCGTATCCTGTCAGAAGTCCGGCACTATTAAAAAGATTAAATCTTTTTACAAAACTTATATTACCTGAAATAACTTTGTTGCTAAACTTTTCACCATAAAGTTCTAAATCCCGCCTGCTTATATTTTCGGCTCTGAGATAGCTAAGCTCTGTTGAAAAAGAAATTTTCTGTTCCGCAAATAAGTATGGGCAGAAGTATGACAACTTAAAATTTGGGTCATATCCAAATCCCGCCCTGGCACGCAGAGTCTCATTGCGTCCCCTGAAATTATTGTATTGCGCATTTAGTCCGTATGTCGCCATGTTAAGGGAATTACCCATTATCTCAAAGAAAGGAATTGGCCAGATATACCAGCTTTCCTTAACGTCAATAAAAATTGTATTTCGGTTGTTTATTGTTTCCAGCCGGAGTTTTACACTTGTAAACAGAGACAGACTGTAGATTCTCTCACGGTTGTATTTTAGTTGTTCCACAGTAATAATATCGCCGGCTTTGAAAGTCAGCTCACGGAGAATTATATCATTCTCGGTCAGTTCATTTCCTTTGATGATGATTGTATCAATGGACGTAATCATATCTCCGGCATAAGAAATATTAGATGAAAGACTATCCTTCTCCATAGCCAGACATAAAAATGAAGAACAATGAACAAATATGACAATGCAGACTGTCCGCATATTAAACCTCACGATAATGTTTTGATAAAAAAACAGGTACAGTATAATTGCTGCTGTACCGATAATTAAATACTAATCACAAAGACTCAGGATACAGTTTCAGCTGCATAAGAGCTTATTGGTTCACACGTACAAACCAAGTTCCTGTCTCCGTAAGCATTGTTCACTCTGCCAACGCTCGGCCAGAACTTATTTTCAATCGTCCATGCAGACGGGAAAACCGCTCTTTCTCTTGAAAATGGATGATTCCATTCTGTTGCAGTTGCCACTCTTGCTGTAAAGGGAGCATTTTTCAGCACGTTATCCTGCATGTCAGCAACCCGCTCTTCTATTTCCCTGATTTCCTGACGAATAAGTATCATAGCCTCGCAGAAGCGGTCGAGTTCAGTCTTTGATTCGCTTTCGGTAGGCTCTATCATCAGCGTACCTGCCACAGGAAATGAAACCGTCGGAGCATGAAAGCCATAATCCATAAGACGTTTTGCTATATCTTCAACCTCAATATTGGCTGAAGTCTTGAACTGGCGCATATCGAACATTAGTTCGTGAGCTACCCTGCCTTTTTTATTTGTATATAAAACCCTGTAATGCGGTTCAAGCTTTGCCTTAATATAGTTTGCGTTAAGTATTGCGACTTCGGTAGCACGCTTTAACCCTTCAGCACCCATCATTTGAATGTAGGCATACGAAATAACAAGAACATTAGCACTGCCCCAGGGAGCAGCTGATACAGCATGAATACCATCTTCGCCACCAACTTTAACAACAGCATGACCAGGCAAATAAGGCACAAGTTTTTCATTCACAGCGACAGGCCCCACGCCCGGTCCGCCACCGCCGTGAGGAATTGCAAATGTCTTGTGAAGATTTAAATGACAGACATCCGCGCCGATTCTCTTTGGACTTGTAAGACCAACCTGCGCATTCATGTTTGCCCCATCCATATAAACAAGCCCGCCATTTGCGTGAATTTCCTGGCAGATTTCCATAATATCCTCCTCGAACACGCCGTGCGTTGAAGGATATGTAACCATAAGCGTCGCAAGATTCTCCCTGTTAGCTTCGGCTTTCATCTTCAAATCTTCAATATCAATATTGCCCTGAACATCACAGGCAGTTACTATGACCTTCATACCCGCCATTACAGCACTTGCAGGATTTGTACCGTGCGCCGAAGAAGGAATTAGAACCACATTCCTGTTTGCATTGCCATTAGCTATATGATACTGACGGATAACCATTAGTCCGGCATATTCCCCCTGCGCACCTGAATTCGGCTGCATTGAAACGGCAGCGAATCCTGTAATTTCTGCGAGAGCTTTTTCCAGTTCCGATATAAGAAGAGAATAACCTTCCGCCTGTTCCGCCGGTACAAACGGATGGAGCGAAGAAAATTCGTCCCATGTTATTCCCAGCATTTCCGCGGCAGCGTTTAATTTCATTGTGCAGGAACCGAGAGGTATCATTGACGTTGTCAGCGAAAGGTCCTTCTTTTCAAGCGCTTTAATGTAACGAAGCATTTCGTGCTCGGACTGATAAGAATTAAATACTTTCGCAGTCAGGCAGGGAGTGACGCGCTTCAGCGACTGCGGAATCGTATCCTGCAATTCTTCAGAAAGCAGTTCAATAGAAGGAACCGGCTTCCCCGCCGAATCAGCAAATATTTCTAAAATCGTTTTTACATCTTCAGGTTCGACAGTTTCATCGAGAGAGATGCCAATCGCACCATTCTTGTCTGAATAATTAAAATTAACACCTGAAGCAAGAGCAAGAGTTTTTATCTTTTCTCTTATTTCTGCGCCGGGTTCGATATTTAATGTATCAAAGAAAAATTCATTTGTCTGATTGTACCCAAGATTATTTAATCCCAGATTAAGCAAAGAAGCAAGGCTGTGCACTCTCTCCGCAATCGCCTTAATGCCTTTAGACCCATGATAAACCGCATACATACCAGCCATGATTGCAAGCAATACCTGAGACGTGCAAATGTTGCTTGTTGCCTTCTCGCGTCTGATATGCTGTTCGCGCGTTTGCAGAGCCATACGGTATGCCCTGTTTCCGTTTGAATCAACTGACTGACCGATTATTCTGCCCGGCATGACGCGCTTAAAATTATCTTTACATGCAAAATATGCCGCGTGCGGACCACCGTAGCCCATCGGCACGCCGAAACGCTGAGAACTGCCAACGACTACGTCCGCGCCAAATTCTCCCGGAGGCGTAAGAATCGCAAGGCTTAACAGATCAGCTGCCACAACCGTAAAAATTTGATTATCGCAGGCTTTCTGAATAAGCTGACGATAATCATAAACTCCCCCTTTAGCAACCGGATATTGAAGAAGCATTCCGAAAAGGCTGTCGTTTAAATCAACTGTGCGATGATCACCTGTTACAAGCTCAATATTTAACGGACTGGCTCTTGTTTTAAGCACATCGATAGTCTGCGGAAGAACACCGTCAGAGACAAAGAATTTATGAGCTTCTTTTCTTTTCCTTGCCGAATGTAGCATTATCATAGCCTCCGCCGCTGAAGTTGCCTCGTCAAGCAATGAAGCATTAGCAATCGGAAGCCCCGTCATATCAGCGATTAACGTCTGGAAATTGATGAGCGCTTCAAGTCTGCCCTGTGATATTTCAGCCTGATAAGGAGTATATTGCGTGTACCAGCCCGGATTCTCAAGTATATTTCTCTGAATTACAGCAGGCAGAACTGCGCCATAATATCCCATGCCAATATAGGACTTAAATAATTTATTCTTTGCCGCAATGGTCTTTAATTTTTTCAAAAACTGGTACTCGGTTAGCGGCGCACTCATGGATAATTCATCTTCAAGCCTGATTTTGGGGGGCACGGTTGAATTAATCAGCTCATCGAGGCTGTCCACGCCTATTGCCGCAAGCATTTCTTTAATTTCATAGCTGTCCGGACCAATATGTCTGTCCACAAACTTATCGGTAAATTCAAAATTTTTCATAATAAATAAGTCTCTTAAATGTTTCGAATGATATCCTGGATTGATTGTAAAGCAATAACAATTATCATGAGGGATTATGCTTTTAACGTTAACTTTATTGATACAAATATAAGAAAACTTCTTGAAATCATGCTCAAATAAATTTCTCCCGTTAGTCTAAGCTTAGCTATGAACCAGAACTTAGCTCTGAGCCAGGTTTATCCGGATATAAAATAAACCAGTCAGAAAAGAAGTTATGATTTTTTTAGTAATGAGAGGGATTGATAGAACAATAAGACTAATCTCCATAGTTGCGGGATGCAATAATTAGCAATATATACCTGCCAGCCTTTGGTCGCAGACAGTATAAACGCACCTCAGGGCGAAGCAATTCAACTTCCGAAAGTAAAATTCATAGCCCCGAAGTAGAATTGTTCGTATCCAAGAGCTGTTAATTGCATAGCACGCCGGAATGTTTCTGCCAAATACCGCATTAATGGGAGTAATAGCATCTGGATTATTTAATATTACAGCATCCGCCGACTACCATAACATTTAAACTGTACTAAAAATATGCTCAAATGGATAAATTAAATGCAGTAACGACTTTAGACAAATTTACAACGACTCCAGACTGTCGCGCAACGACTTTAGAC